>JAYEOQ010000191.1:0-9948 GCA_034723215.1 Campylobacterota bacterium
TAAAAATTGGAAGTTTTATAATAATCAATATAAAACTGATAAAGAGAGAATAGTTATAGATAAAATTGATAAATTTATATTAGCTACATTTGAAAAGAATACAAAAGAATATTATCAATTTGTTTTAAAGCAGATAAGTCTATTAATTGAACATGAGATATATTCAGCATCAACGCAGCGTAAAATATTTCTTAATGATTATAATAAAGTAAAACAATATTTATTATACAATCAAATTGCTATAATAATTTTTATTGTGTTATTTATGATTTTTATGATTTTTTTAATAATTAAGAATAATAAAAAACAAGAATATTTAATTGAAAAATATAAGCAAGATTCAATTACAGATGGATTAACAAAACTATATAATAGAAAATATTTTGATACAATTTTTGATGATATTACTATAATAAGTAGTGATAACAATTGGGTAAGTGCTTTTGTTATGATTGATATTGATTTTTTTAAACAATATAATGACACTTATGGTCATGATGCAGGGGATGAAGCATTAAAGAGTGTTGCAAAAATGTTAGATAAAACATTTAAAAATGATTTTGATTATGTTTTTAGATTAGGTGGTGAGGAGTTTGGAATATTAGCTTTTGATACAAATATCCAAATCTTAAAAGAAAATTTAAATAATGTTAAAATAAATATATCTAAATTAAATATAGAACATAGTGCAAGTGCTACAAATTTATTAACACTATCTATGGGTGTTGTAATTATTAATGAAGATAGTTACAATAGTTCATGTAAAGAACTTTATAAGCTTGCAGATGGTAAGTTATACAACTCAAAAGAGAACGGAAGGGATCAATATACAATATGACATTTTTATTCAATAAGAACAATCATTTTAATTTAGCTAATATAGTTACATTTTTTAATATAGCAGCAGGTATTTTAGCAATATATTTTATAACTCATGGGGAGTTTTTTGGTGCAGCACTATTTGCCTGGCTTGCTGGTGCATTTGATATAATTGATGGAAAAATTGCAAGAAAATATAATCTTTCTACAGAGTTTGGTGTACAACTAGATTCATTTGGAGATTTTTTATCATTTGTTATAGTACCTGTTATGTTTATATTCTTTGGTGTAATAGATGGTAAAGAGATACACTTTTTAAATACGGCATTTGTTGCTTTTGCTTTTATATATTATGTTATATCTGGTTTGAGAAGGTTAATTCAATTTAATATAAACACAGATGTAGGGACAGTTAGTAAACATTTTACAGGTGTTCCAACACCTTTAGGAGCAATACTTTTATGGATAGTTTATTTAGGATGGGTATATGAGCTGATTCCAAATGAAAATATTGTATTAGGACTTGTAGTTTTAGTTGGATATCTATTAAATTCTAAAATTAAAATTCCACACCCTTAAAAATAATTCAATATATATTAAGCAAGCACCTCTAAATGCTTGTGATTGTTAATATTACTTTGTGCTATGACGGAACTACCAGCTATATTAGAACTCGTAAAATCTATACTCTCTTTAGCAAAATTAACATCTTTTAATGGAGTAGTACTTTGATAATTGACTTTTTCATCTTGAATAATCTCTTTTGAATGTGTGATAGTTTGTCTTAAATTGTCTTTAATATTATCTGAATAACTATCAATTATTAAACGCTGACTATCAACTGCTTTTAGAATATCAGCAGGACTCAATGGTTTTGATCCTAAAATACCATCAAAATATGTATGACTTTTATCTGAATCTTGATCTTCAATAATTTTATTTAAAGATGCAATAAATCCAGTTGAATTCATATTAAAATTATTCATTAAATTTTTTATCTCTGGCTGAGAGTTATCAATAGTTTGTATAGTATGAGACTTTACAATATCATCAATATTATTTACTATCTTCACTTGATTTTTAAGTGTTAATTGTAAATTTTTCAAAATAGATATATTCTCTATATTATGTTTAAGTTCACTTGTAAAAGCAGTTCTATTACTACTGCTATTAGTTGATTCTAAAATACCAACAGAGAAACTCTGATTATTTTCTAAATTGTTCTCTTCAAGTTTATTCGAAGTATTAACTTTATTCTTTACTTCATAATTTTGTTGCTCAATTATATGAGAAGGTATAGGTGAAATATCCATAATAAACTCCTTTTATATCTTTTGTTATATGATTATACATCATTAAATGTAAATACTTTCTTAAAGTTTGATGAATTTTTAAAATAAAACTGATTTTAATCTTTTTTTAATAACAATAATAGTAAGAAAATTAATAATTTACTCTCATAAATTTTTAATACTACTTTAGATAAAATCTTTTAATTTTAAACAAAGAGTATAATTTATGGAAAATAAAATAGAAAACCAATTAACAGGTTCACAAATTGTTATAGAAGCACTACATAGAGAAAATACAGAAGTTGTATTTGGATATCCTGGTGGGGCTATTATGAATGTATATGATGAGATATATAAACAAGATAATTTTCAACATATATTAACAAAGCATGAACAAGCAGCAATTCATTCAGCTGATGCTTATGCCAGATCTACAGGAAAAGTTGGAGTTGCTATTGTTACTTCTGGTCCCGGATTTACAAATGCAGTTACAGGATTAGCAACTGCCTATACTGACTCTATCCCAATGGTAGTTATAAGTGGTCAAGTACCTACAGTTGTAATAGGAACTGATGCTTTCCAAGAGATTGATGCTGTTGGTATTAGTAGGAGTTGTACAAAACATAACTTTTTGGTAAATGATGTAAAAGATTTGACAAGAGTTATGAAACTTGCATTTCATTTAGCAAGAAGTGGAAGACCAGGTCCTGTTCATATTGATTTACCAAAAGATGTATCTGCAAATTTAGCTGATTTTAATTATGAGCAAGAGTTTGATTTACCAACTTATAAACCAACAACTAAAGGTAATATAAGACAGATTAAAAATGCAATAGAGGCTATTAGTCAGTCTAAGCGACCTTTATTATATATTGGTGGTGGTGCTGTATTATCTAATTGTTATGAGGATATAAGAGAGTTTGTAAAACAAACAAAAATCCCTGCTGTTGAAACTTTAATGGCTAGAGGTATTTTGCATAGTGAAGATGAATATCTATTTGGTATGCTTGGTATGCATGGGGAATATGCTGCTAATATGGCAATGAGCCAAACTGATATGATTATCTGTTTTGGTGCTAGATTTGATGATAGAGTTACTGGAAGACTTGATGTTTTTGCTAAAAAAGCAAAAGTTGTACATGTAGATATTGATCCAGCATCGATTGCTAAGATTGTTAAACCAAATTTTCCTATCGTTGGGGATTTAGCTATTGTTATAAAACAATTTTTAGAGCATTTAAGTGACTTTAGTTTTAATGACTATTCTGATTGGCATAACACTTTAAAAGATTATCAAGCAAAAGAACCTTTAAGATTTGAAGAGGATTCAGATAGATTAAAACCTCAATGGGCTATTAAAAGAGTAGGGGAGCTACTTGGTGACAAGGCTCTTATCTCTACAGATGTTGGTCAGCATCAGATGTGGACAGCACAGTTTTATCCTTTTAATTACCCTAGACAATTTATGACAAGTGGTGGTTTAGGTACTATGGGTGTTGGTCTTCCTTATGCTATGGGTGTAAAAAGAGCAAATCCAGATAAAGTTTCTATAAACTTTACAGGTGATGGTTCAATTATGATGAATATTCAAGAGATTATCACTTGTACTCAATATGGTTTACCAATTATTAATATTATTTTAAATAATAATTACTTAGGTATGGTAAGACAATGGCAAACTAGATTTTATGAAGATAGACTTGCTGAAACTGTACTTGATACACAAGCAGATTTTAAAATGCTTAGTGAATCTATGGGTGGTGTTGGATATAAAGTTCATACAAAAGAGGAGTTTGATAAAGCACTTGAAGATGCAGTAGCTTCTAATAAACCAGCTTTAATTGAAGTTATCGTTGATAGAAGAGAAGAGGTTTTACCAATGGTTCCAAACGGTCACTCTTTAGATGAGATGTTATTAATAGAAAAAAAAGGGGATAAATAATGAATGATTTTCACCAATTTTATGACTCAGCAGAGAGAAGAGAAGTTTTAACGGTAATTGTTGTAAATAAAGATTCAGTTTTAAGTAGAATTGTTGATCTATTTTCAGCTAGAGGATACAATATAGATAGTTTAACTGTTGCACCTATCCCTGATAGTGAATACTCAAGAATCACTATAGTTACATTTGGAAAAAGTAGAACAATTGATCAAATTGTAAAACAATTAAATAAACTTATCCCTGTATATAAAGTGATTGAACATAAAAATGTTATAGAAAAAGATACTGTTCTTATTAAAATACCTTTAGAGCAAAGTTTAAGTGATGTAGATGTTCTTGCGCGTGCTTATAATGGTGCTATTTTAAATGTAACAGATAATGCTATTGTTGTTTCAGCTACTGATGAACCAAAAAGAATTGCAAACTTTATAAAAGTTATTGCAAAATACAAACCACTTGAGATAGTTAGAAGTGGTGTTGTTGCGATGGAAAGATAGTTTTAATCTATGCAACTATTTGATATAGCAAAGAGCTTAGGTATAGAGATTGATTTAGATATACAAATAGTTGGACTAAATACTTTAAAAGATGCAACATCAAATGAGATATCTTTTTTAGAAAATAAAAAATATCTATCTGATTTAAAAAATACAAAAGCTGGAGCAGTTTTTGTATCCAAAGAGTATATTAACGAAGTTCCATCAGATACTATTGCTTTGGTATCTGATTCACCTTATCTATCTTTAGCTTATTGTAGTGAATTTTTTGCACCATTGTTAGTCGAAATGGACGGCAATCAACCAATAATAGGTAAAAATTGTAATATTATGAAAAATAGTTATATTGGATTTAATACTACAATAGGAGACAACTGTACTATAATGGCAGGGGCTTTTATAGGTGATAATGTAACTGTTGGTGATAATTGTACAATATATCCAAATGTAACTATCTACAGAGATTGTATTCTTGGTAATGATGTGATTATTCATGCAGGAACAGTTATAGGTAGTGACGGATTTGGATTTGCAAATACAAAAGATGGTAAATATATCAAAATATATCAAAATGGAAATGTAACAATAGGTTCTGATGTAGAGATAGGTTCAAATACATCTATAGATAGAGCCGCATTTAAATCAACAATTATAGAAAGTGGTGTAAGAATTGATAACCTTGTACATATAGCACATAATTGTAAAATAGGAAAAGGTTCTATTATTACAGGGCAGTGTGGCTTTGCAGGTTCATCAATATTAAATGAATATGTAATTGTAGGTGCTCAAAGTGGGGTGGCAGGACATTTAGAAATTGCACCATTTACTACAATATCCGCTAAAAGTGGTGTAACTAAATCTATCAAAGAACCAAAAAAACAATGGGCTGGATTTCCACTTATGGAACATAGACCATGGTTAAAACTTCAAGGTAAAATTAATAAGCTCCTTTCATAAGGGGCAAAAACTTTTAAAAGGATAAATCATAGCTTTAAAAATTATCTCAACAATAACGGCATTTATTTTAGTATTTTTTTCACTTTCAATTTTTATTTCAGATGTAAATAGTGTTGGAAAAGTTGGTTTTAATGTAGCTAGTTATTCTAAGGAGTATTTAGGATATATTGCATTTATCTATCTCCCTTTACTTATTTATCCACTTTATAAAGTAAACTTCTCTTATATAACTAATCCAATAGAAAAAACAGTATCATCACTATTTTTATTTATAACTTTAGTTATATTTCAAGCATTAGTTGTGGATAATAATATGTCTGGTAAAATTGGAGATATTATTATTGAAACATTAAGCCCTTTTATTGGGCTAGCAGGTGTTTGGATATTTGTTTTAATTGGACTATTTATCTCATTAATTATACTTTTTGAATCTCAAGGGGAGGAGTTGTATAATAAATTTCTAAATTTTAAACAAAATATACCTTTAAAAACAAAACAAACACCTAAAAAAGCAACTATATCATCTAAAAAAACAAAAAAGCAAGTTGAACAAAAAGTTATTATCAATGAAGTAGGGGATACAGCTGAGATTAGAATTGAAGATGATATTAAACCAATTAACTTTACAATAAATAGTACTCCTATAAAAAAAGAAGAAGCTATAAAAGAGCCATTAGATACTAAAATTGAAGAGATTCAAGAGTTAGAAGAGCTTGAACTACCAATTGAACCTTCCCCTTCAAATAGTGTTATTGTTGATGAACTAGAGGAGAATAAAAAACTTTTAGATGATATTGAAGTAGGGGATATGATAATACCAAAGGATTTTCAACTACCACCTACAAATATTTTTCAACAATCACCAAAAGAGTCAAAATTAAAAATAAATGAAGCAATAATAGATCAAAAGATAAAAGATCTACTTGAAAAATTAAAAATGTTTAAAATAGAGGGTGATGTTGTACGAACATATACAGGACCTATAGTAACAACATTTGAGTTTAAACCTGCACCTAATGTAAAAGTATCAAAGATTTTAAACTTACAAGATGATTTAGCAATGGCTTTAAAAGCTCAAACAATAAGAATCCAAGCTCCAATTCCTGGTAAAGATGTAGTTGGTATTGAAGTTCCAAATGAAGAAGCACAAACAATATATATAAGAGAAATTTTAGAGAGTGAACTGTTTTCTAAAGCATCTTCACCTTTGACTATGATTTTAGGAAAAGATATAGTTGGAAACCCATTTATAACTGATCTTAAAAAGCTACCACATCTTTTAATAGCTGGAACTACAGGTAGTGGTAAATCTGTTGGATTAAACTCTATGATTTTATCACTATTGTATAAAAACTCTCCAGATAATCTAAAGTTAATTATGATTGACCCAAAAATGATAGAGTTCTCAATATATAATGATATCCCACATCTTTTAACTCCTGTTATAACAAAACCAATGGAAGCTATAAATGCTTTAGCAAATATGGTAGCAGAGATGGAGCGAAGATATGTTCTTATGGCAGATACAAGAACAAAAAATATTGAAAACTATAATGAAAAATCAAAACAAAATAGTTTTGATCCATTACCTTATATAGTTATCATAATTGATGAGTTAGCTGATTTAATGATGACTAGTGGGAAAGAGGTTGAGATATCTATTGCAAGAATTGCACAAAAAGCTAGAGCTTGTGGAATCCACTTAATTGTAGCTACGCAAAGACCATCTGTTGATGTAGTTACAGGATTAATAAAAGCAAACCTACCAAGTAGAATTAGTTATAAAGTAGGGCAAAAGGTTGATAGTAAAATCATCTTAGACTCCATGGGTGCAGAATCATTACTTGGAAGAGGGGATATGTTATTTACACCTCCTGGTATGAGTGGGCTTGTAAGAGTTCATGCACCGTGGAGTGATGAAACAGAGATTGAAGCAGTTGCAGAGTTTTTAAAAGAGCAAAGAGAAGCTTCATATGATGTAAGTATTTTAAAAGAGAGTAGTGAAGATGGCTTTAGCAGTAGTGAAGCACCATCGGCAGATGTTGGTGTTTTAGACGAACTATATGAACAAGCAAAGTTAGTTGTTATACAAGATAAAAAGAGTTCTATTAGTTACCTACAAAGAAGATTAAAAATTGGATACAATAGATCTGCTACAATTATAGAGCAGTTAGAACAAACGGGTATATTATCATCTGCTAATGCAAAAGGGAATAGAGAGATATTAGTTTAATTAGTATAAAAAGAGTTGGTTTATAACTAACTCCTTTTTAATATATAATTTGGTTAACATAATATAAATTCTTTACAAAATATACTATTCTCTAAAACCATACTTTATAGATTCATCATCTTTTTAAACTCATAAAAAGCTTTTGTTTTTCGAATTTTTCCATCTCTATTATCTATCAAACCATACCCAGGTGCAATTAGTTGATGCCAATATACTTTTGATACTTTATTTGTCTTTTTAGCTATGCTGTAGTAGTCAATCATATATTTAGCATAATCATCTTCACTTACACACTCTTTTTCGCTTGTAGGCGCATAAGGTGTAGTGCCTGTTAGTGGCCAATTTACCTCTGTGATATAAATATCATCTGTTTTCATTTTAGGAGATAGTCTTACTAAACTGTAAAGCATCTCAATTTTATTATTTGTGTCAAAGATACCCATTTGAGTATTTGAAGGAGCACCCCTTCTATCTACATATAAAAGTGCTGATAGTTTATCGTAAGATATGTCAAAGTTATTAAACAATGCGCGTATAGTATAGTGATATTCAAAGTCTATAACAGATGGTCCTATTAATTTAATTGTAGCGTACTTATCATCCCTTATCTCTTGTACAGTTTTATAAAATTCTAGATACTCTTTGACTGAAAAAAAGCCCCATTTGGTTCTATTGATAGTGGTTCCAATTTGAAATTCATCTGTAATATCTTTAAATTTATTAAATATTATACAAATATTTGATTTTAATAACTCTTTTTTGTCAATATTTTCTCTATCTTGCATAATATTTATAAGTATTTGCTTGTCATCACCAAATGACTTTGCAAAACTATAATAGCTATCAATATTCTGTATATCACTTAAAGGGATTCTAATAAGTAACGATTTAACACCTAACTCATCTATAAGTTCTGGCTGCCCTGCCCCTTTGTCAAGGTTTACACTCATTCCATAAAATAATTTATTCTCTAAGTTAAAATGTTCTTTTTTATTAAATAATTTCATCAAACTAATAGATAAAGGGAACATAACAATATTAGTAAAAAGCAGTGGAACAAAATCCCAGATATTCTTTTTTCTCATCATCTTTTTATAAGTTTTATCTTTTAATATATATGGTTGATCAGAATATTTATCCCAAATAAATGGTGAGTTTTGTTTCATTATTTTAAAATACCCTCTTGTTTTAATCTATTTAATACATCTTGTGCAGTTATTAGTTTCATACAAGCATGATATTTACTTTCATCTTTTAAAGGGCAAACTCTTTTCATACATGGAGCACAATCAATATCTTTTCTTATAAGCATCTCATTATCATTTTCCCATTGATGGGTCTCTATATGTCGTGTTGGTCCAAATATAGCTATAGTAGGTATGTTAAAAGCAGCAGCAAGATGCATAGGACCAGAATCATTTGTGATAAATAGGTCAAGTTGAGATATAGATTCTATAAGCTCCTCTACTGATGTTTTACCTGCTAAGTTGGTATAATTTGATATATTAGCTTTTTTTAGCTCTTGCTCTATATCTGAGGCTATATCAGTTTCCCCTGGACCTCCAAAGATTTGTATATCATAAGTTTTCGATAACTCTATAGCTACTTTGGCAAACTCCATAGGATACCATCTCTTAGCACTTCCGTAAGTTGCCCCTGGATTTATACCTAATAGTAGTTTTTTGCTCTCTTTATCTTTAGTATTTTCTTTTTGATAAATTTTTAGTTTATTTGGCTCTAAAGATGTTTGAAGAGATTTATTTATAAAGTCATTGTATCTTATAACTTGATGTGTACTTAAGTTTGAGTTTAATCTATGATAAATATACTTATCTGTAGAAGATATAAACCATAATAAAAACTTAGTTGTAAAGTTCTTTCTAAAACTAAAAGCAATATCAACATCCCCTACTCTTTTTGCAAGTTTGTAAAGGTTTATATATCTATTTCCCTCTTTTTTACTATTATCAATGATTATAGTTTTTACATTTGGATGTTCTAAAAAAAGCTTTGTAGCTACAAATGAACCAAATATAGTTAGTTCACATTTTGGATATGTTTTAACAATATTCTCAATTGCTGGAGTAGTCATCACAGCATCACCTAGCCAAGTAGGTATCTCTATAAATATCTTTTTATTTTGCATTGTTTGAGTTTTTATCCATTTTTTGTTTTAAGCTTTTTAACCAAGCAGGAGCTAAACACTCC
>JAYEOQ010000192.1:0-9856 GCA_034723215.1 Campylobacterota bacterium
CTAATTTAACCTATAATTTTATCTAAAACTATTAAAAACCTACTCTTATCAAAAGGTTTCATCAACCAAGCTTTTGCATCTGTATCTTTAGCTATAGATTTTATATCCTTATTTTTATTTAAAACAAGGATAACAATTGGTAAATCAATATACTTTTTATTTTTTTTTACTTCTAAAAGCATATCTAAGCCACCAATCTCATCCACACTAACATCACATAATAATAGATCAACTTTATTTTTTTTTAATTGTTCAATCCCATCTATCCCATTATTTGCAGTAACTACTAAATAGCCAAGCTCTTGTCCAATTAATTTAACTCTTTGTCTTATCACTAAAGAATCATCAACAACCAATATAATTTTAGATTCTTTTTGTTGATTCGGCATACTAGATAATAACTCTTTTTCAAAATGTAGTGTTAGGTTATTTATCATATCTTCATCATCATTTAAGCCATTTAAGATATTTTCAATCATCAACTCAATAAACTTTTTAAGTTCTAAAAATAGTTTAATCAGCACAGGACTCATAGTTAAGTTTCCTACTCTTATCTCATCAAGTAAGTCTTCAGCTTTATGTGTAATATTAACAATATCAATCATACCAAGAATATCAGCTGTACCTTTTATTGTGTGAACAGCCCTAAATAGTTCATCAATATCAAAAGTTTCAGTTTGTGCATCAGCTAAAATACTTTCCATAATCTGAAGTTTATTTATAAATTCATCATAAAAAATATTTTCATCCACTGAAACCCTTTCACCCATTTTTAATATATTGTAGCTATTATATCATAAAAATAAGAGGTTATAATAATGAAAATGATAAAAGTGATTAATAATAGAATCGAAGAGATTAAAAAAGAGGTTATGAATTTAGTTGATAACCAATCTATATCTTTAACCGAAAAAAATGCTCAAATGCAACCTTTAGTTGAAGAGAAAAAAGTTATGGAACATACCTTAGTTTATCTTGAAAAGATTAAAAATACAAACTATAAAGGTTTATGCGGCGGTGGTTGATTGTAGGAGTTTATCCTACAATCTATCTATTTTTACAATTCTCAAATTTTACAGTATCAAGGTTATTAAACAGTCTTGACATAGCTTCTGTTAACTCTTCAGCCGAATTTCTTAATTCAAAATTTGATTCTCTTCTTGCATCCATCTCTATATATTCTTGAATTCCATTATGTACTTTACCGTGTGTTGCTTTTAAATCTTCCCAGTTTTGTGTTTTTGTATAACCTTTATCATCTTGTTCTGATTTTTTTATCCATTTACCAAGATTACATTCAGTTGGAGCAGTTACTTTCCATGTATTAAAATCACCAAGCTTTGCAAAGTTTGAATCCATAAATGCTATATGCTCATTTTTAAGAACAGCTATTTGATTTGTAAGGTCAACCTCACAAACACTAGCTTTTATCTTATCATCAAAAGTTGCATGGGAAGCTGCTTCTATTAAATTGTTTGATAAAATTTCAACTTCTGAAGATAAACTGTCGATTTGAGATGATGAGTGTGCATTTTCCTGTGTTACTTTATCAAGTTCGTTTATAGCATCATTTATTTGTGATATACCTGTCTCTTGCTCTTTTGAAGCAACTAAAACTTGACTAATCATCTCTTTTGTTTGAGTAATTTTATCATTTAATGTAGTATAACCGCTAATCATACCATCTGCTATCTTTTTACCATCTACAGTTGTTTGATTCGCACTTTCAACTAATGCTTTTATCTCACTTGCAGCATCTGCAGATCTTGATGCCAGATTTCTAACCTCTTGAGCAACTACGGCAAACCCTTTTCCAGCTTCACCCGCTGTTGCTGCTTCAACTGCTGCATTTAAAGATAAGATATTTGTTTGAAATGCAATTTGATCTATTACACCAATAGCATCATTTATTGCTGTAACTTTTTCATTTATCTCATCCATTGATTCTGATGTTTTAGAAGCTAACACCTCACCTGATTTTGCAGATGAAGTCACATCATCTGAAAGATTTGACATATTCGCAACATTTTGACTACTGTTTTGAATATTACCGGTTATCTCCTCAACAGCTGCAGCTGTCTCTTCAAGTGATGCTGCTTGTCTATTTGATGACTGTGCAAGATTACTAGATGATGATGTAAGTATAGTTGTGTTCTCACTTAAAGATGTACCGGCATTTGAAATCTGAGCTAAAAGTTCAGATATATTTAAACCTAACAGTTGAGTTGAATTCAGCAATGAACCAAAATCTCCATACATACCATTTAGATCCATCTTGTCAGCTTTATAATCAAATTGACCTCTACCATAGTTATCAAGGATTGTATTTATAACATCAAATTTTCTCTTTGCATCTTTAATCATTGTATTGATATTGTGTCTTAACTTTTCAACCTCTTGGGTTGCACCCTCTAATTTTATATCATAACCATAAAAACCATTTGATACTTTACCCATAACATCATCAATCTCATGTACAACTTTTCTATCTTGCTCTATTATATATTCAGTTTGTTTTATTTTTTCATTAATATGTATAGTCATCTGAGCAAACTCATCAGTTCCTCTAACTTCTATCTGCTGAATATAATCTTTCTCTCTAATAGCATATTGCATAAAGTAATTAAGCCCTACTTCAAATACATTTAAAGATTTTTGTATTCTTGAAACAATTACAGCAGTTACTATTGTAACCAATATTACACCTAAAATAGCACTTACTAATACAAAAATCAACATAACTAATGAATTAGATTTCAACTCTGCTACATTTGATATTAAATCCTGTGATAATTTATCATCAACTTTCTTTAATTTATTTATCTTTTTTGTGATCTGAGTAAACCAATATCCTGCATCAACGCTAAAACCACCAATAGTTTTAGCATTCATTGCTATTTTTCTCATACTGTTTACTTCATCTACAGCTTTACCTTTTAATGTATTATTATAAAACTTTATAAATGATGGTCTTGCACTTGCTTTAAATGCTACAATAAATGCATCTTGTTCTGTTATAAGTTTTGTCCATTTACCTTTCATACCAAATAAAAATTTATTTCTAGCAAAAGTGTTAGACCCAACTGCTCTTTCTATCCCTGCTCTCTCTTTTGACATCAAAAAGTTATAAAATGCATTTAAGTCTTTTGATTCATTTACATTTGTTGCAAGTTTTGAAACAACTTGTACAAAATCTAAAAATGAACTATTAATACCAGTATAGTACCCAATGGCAGCTCCCGCTCCAATCTTTAATGCAGTAACATCTTTTCTCATTTTTTGAATTTTACTTAATTTACCCAATGCAATATTGATTTTTGTTTTTATCGATTTAGGGTAATTATTTAGATTATAGTTTCGTAGAGATTTTTTTAATATCGCTATTCTTTTATCTGTAAGTTTTCTTTGATTTGGCAATTTAGTTGCAAATTTCTTACCTTTACTTCCAATATATCCAGCAGTTGCCCCTCTCTCTTTTTGCGTTTCATGCAATAAATTTGAGATATTACTAGCAATTACAACAGAGGCTTTTACTTTTTTATCACTTAATCTTAAATTATCTCTTACATGATTTTCAATTTTTTTAAGTTTACCGATTTTCTTTGTAATAGTATCAAACCAATACTCTGAATCAACACCAAATCCACCTATATCACTTGCACTTAACATAACTTTTCTCATACGATTTACTTCATCAATAGATTTACCTTGTAAAGTTTCATTATAGTATTTATTACTTTCCTCTTTTGCATAGTATGAAAATGTTTTTAAATATGAATTTTGTGCAGATATTAATTCACTAAATTTTTCTCTCATACCTATACCAAATTTATCCCCACCAAGTGTATTCGCACCAACAGCACGCTCTATTCCAGCTCGCTCCTTAGATAATAAGAAACTAGAATATGCAGTAAGGGATTGAGTTATTATTGCATCATCAGATAGTTTAGCGATAGATACAACTTTATCTAAAAATAACCCATTCATTTTAGTATAGTAACCTATAGCTACACCAGCTTTTATATTTAAACTATTAACTTTGTCTCTTATTGAATTAATGTTTTCAAACTTACTTGTTGCATCAAAGATATCTTTTTTAAAACCATTAGGATAATTAGAAAAATCAATAGTAGATATAAAGTTTTTCATATCTTTAAATTTTACATTAGACAACTCTCTTTGAGCTGGAAGTTTATCTGCAAACTTTTTACCAGAACTTCCAATAAACCCAGCAGTCATACCTCTCTCTTTTTGTGTTTCATGTACAAATGCTGATATTTTAGTTGCCAATACAGAAACTGTCTCAATTTTATCCATTTGTGAATATCTTTGATAACTTTGCACACCCTGCAAACCACTAAAAAATAATAATCCTGTAACTGGAAATGACAAAAGCAATAATAGCTTAGCCTTCAATGTTAAGTTGTCTAAAAACTTCATTTCTCTAACCTTTTTTTATTGATAAAAATAATTATAATTATGATACAATAAAAAAACTTAAAATAAAAAGGGTTTAAAATGAAAAGAATTGCTATTGTAGATGATGAAAATGAAATTTTAGAAGTTTTAGAAAGATTTTTAGGTAGATCTGGTAATCTTCAAATCTCAACATTCAATAATCCTGTAACTGGATTATCAGAGATAAAAAAAGGTGGATATGACTTAGTACTTTTAGATATTATGATGCCACAAATGGATGGCTTAGAGTTCTTAAAGCAGATTAAAGAGACAAATCCTGAAGTGGAAGTTGTTATGATGACTGCATTTACAACACTTGAAAGAACAATTGAAGCTCATAAATATGGTGCTAAAAACTACTTAACAAAACCATTTGAAAACTTAAAACTGGTACAAGAAAAGGTATTTAAGGTATTGGGTATATAATTCTTAAATATCTTCCAATTTATATTTTATATGATTTTTTTCTAAAAATTGTGTAAATATTGTAAAATATTTTTTAGCCTCAATCTCATCAAATGAAGCTATTGATATAACAACAGCTCTATTATCTCCAGATATTTGAGGTAATGATGACATATCAATATGGGTAGGTATCTGATTCATTGTCTCAATTAGATCATTTTCACTGCATTTGGCTTTTAAAGAGAATCTAAATTTTTTCTTATTAGATGGAAAAAATTTATCTAAAGCTTCAACAACCATACTTTGAGCCATAGATGGAAATCCTGGAACAAAGAAATATTTATCTTCTAAACTAAATCCAGGTACATTTGTAACTACATTTTTAAGTAGCCCTGCTTTTATAGGTAGATTTGCCATATTTATTCTGTGTGGATATGATTCATCACCAAACTTATCGATTATTGCTTTTTTTGCACCCTCATTTACTTCCATATCTCCAGATGTAAATACATTAGCAGCAGCTTCCCTTGTATAATCATCTGGTGTTGCACCAATCCCTCCAAAAGAAAAAAGTACACCATCTGGATCATTTTTAACCAATCTGAAAACATCTTCTATAAAAGGTGGTTCATCTTTTATAACAAAATTTGCTTTTTGTTCCCAACCTCTTTTTAAAAGTTCATTATTTAGAAATGAAAAATGGGCGTCATTACGACGCCCATTTAAAAGTTCTGTCCCTATAATAACAGAGTAGAAATTCATCTATATTTTACTTTGTACAAACTTATCCATCTCATCAACAATCTCTTCAATAGTTCTTTCACCATTGATTTTTGTTAATAAATTTTTAGCTTCATAAAACTCTTGAATAGCAGCTAATGGCTCTGTATAAACTCCCATTCTATTATGAAATACAGTTACATTATCATCTTCACCTCTTGCTCGACCTAGAACTCTATCACATGCAACCTCTTCTGAAACTACAACTTCAATCACATTCATTAGTTTAACTTCTGGCTCATTTACTAAATATTTATCTAACTCTTCCATCTGCTCTGTACTTCTTGGATAACCATCTATTACAACAGTTGGTGTAGGAGCATTTATAATAGCAGTAACTATTGTTTTTATAACTATCTCAATAGGAACTAAGTTTCCACCATCAATATAACTTTTAATTGTTTGACCAAGCTCACTACCTGTAGCTACTTCTGCTCTAAACATATCTCCAGTACTATAATGTGTGATATCATCATGTCTCTCTGCTATAAGCTCAGCATCAGTTGTTTTACCACTACCTGGTGCTCCAATGATTAAAAATAATTTTTTCATACTATTTGTCCTTGTTAGGTTTAAATTTTCTGTATTATATCTAATTATATTTTAAATAAGATTTATATAGTTTCTTTTAAACTCTTTTAAATAATAAAATATTATAATTAACTCAACTAAATTTATAAGAAAGAGTTATTATGAAGAAATTAATTTTATTGATGATCACATCAGTGTTTTTATTTGCAGAGATGAAGTATGCCGATCCTAAACCATCATTTGAAAACCCTAGAAAATGGGTAATTAAGCTACGATCAGCAAATATTGAAAAAGTAAATCATATGCTGGGTTCAATTTACAATGTACTTAAAGTTTACCCAGATGAGGGTATAAAAATTGCTGTTGTTACATATGCTCAAGGTGTAAGGGTTCTTAAAAAAGATTACGATCCACATACTTTATCACGAATCACATCACTAATGGACTATGAAGTTGAATTTATCGTATGTAAAAATACTATGGATACAATGAAATGGACCCAAGAAGATTTTATAGATGACTTGACATATGTTCAAGCTGGTATTGCAGAGTTAATTGAAAAGTCTGCTGATGGTTGGATAGAGATAACCCCATATTAAATTTAAAGGATAAAAAATGTTGAAAAGAACTATTATTACAGTGTTGGTATCGTCTATCTCTCTATTTGGATTTGAATACAATTTAGAACCAAAAAAAGTTAGTGAAAATGTTTGGTGTTTTTTTGGTAAATTAGAGATGCCAACAAAAGAGAATGGTGGAAATATGTCAAACCACTGTTATATAAAAGGTAAGAGTAGTTATATTTTACTTGATAGTGGTCCAACATACAAATTTGCACAAGCTGCTTATAAAGAGATGGAAAAAATAGAAAAACTACCTGTAAGTTATGTTTTAAATACACATGAACATGATGATCATTGGCTTGGAAATAATTTCTATAAAGAAAAATTTAATGCAACTTTAATTGGGGTAGACTTACAAGATAAAAATTATAAAGAGGGTCAACCTACAAGAATGCATCATTTATTAACACATGATACAATGACAGGTACTCATATAGTAAAGCTTGACAAATATATCACAAAACCACAAACAATGGTTTTAGATGGGGAGAAATTTGAGTTTGTTCCAGTAGGTCAAGGTCATAGTAAATATGATGTATTTATGTATATGCCGACGCGAAAAGTTTTATTTTCGGGTGATCTTGTTATGAATGGTAGAATTACATCAAATAGAGATGGACTTGTTATTGGTCAATTAAAAGCATTAGAAACAATAAATGGTTATGATTGGGATGTACTAGTTCCAGGTCATGGTTTTGATGTATCAAAAAAAGCTATGGATGAATCTATTATGTACTTTGATCTATTAAAGCAGAGAGTTTTAGCTGCAGTTGAGGAAGATACTGGACTTGATGGGGTTAATAAATTTGTAAAAATGGTTGAGTTTAAAGACAAGGCTATGTTTGATATATTAAATTCTCCTAATGTTTCTAAAGCATATACAGAATTAGAATTTTTTGAAGAGGAGTAATATGATGAAAATTCTTAAAATCTTATCGTTACTATTTGCATTTTCAATATCTTCTTACGGAAACTCTACAGAGATAAATATTGATAGCCTATCAAAACAAGCTGTAAAAGAGAAGAAGCATATTCTTATTTTCTTCCATATGAAATATTGCCCATATTGTGAAAAAATGGTTGATGAATCATTTGAAGATAAAAAAGTTAAACAAACACTTAAAAAAGATTTCATAGTGGTTGATATAAACACAAATGATAATGAAAATATTATATATCAAGAGTTTAAAGGTGATAAATCTAAATTTGCAAAAGAGATGGATATAAGTTTTTATCCTACAGTTTTATTTCTTGATGAAGAGAATGAAGTGGCTTATACTTTAAGAGGCTACAGAGATAAAAAGAAATTTAAAAAAGTATTAAGATTTATCAAGTCTAAATCTTATGAAGATATGGACTTTACAGAATTTACAGACTAGTAAGAAAAAAACTAGATTTTAAATCTAGTTTTTTGTTAAAGTCCAAATAGCATAATTCTTATCAACTACAATATTAGGAATTGTATCAAAATCTAATATCTTTGTATAAAAGAAAGATACTATCGCATCGATATCACTATATTCTAAAACTTTTGTTATCCCACCTGTTAAAACAATACTGTTAAGTGAAGTAAGTTTTATATTTAAATATGATTTATGATGATGAGAAACTTTATATAAAACTAAAAATATTGAAAGCTGCATAAGAAGTTTTGTAGCCTCCTCATCTCTTTTATCAAGTATATCTTCTGTTTTATTTAAGTATGCAAGCAGTTCATAAACAAACTCATTATTTTTTGCACTAAATACTAAACTATCAGCTGATTTATAAACACCTAATTTTTTAAATACAAGTCTATCATACTCATTTGAAGTGATAATATTATCATCTACTAAATCTTTACTATAGTGTATATCAGTAGTAGCCCCACCAATATCTATAACTATAAAAGGATCAGTAACATCTAAAAGTGTATGTACATGAGGTAAAGCCTGATTTACAATATATGGTGTTGAGTATATCTGATTTGATGTTAATTCATATAACTCTTTTATATCCTCTTTACCCATAATATCTGCATCATAAAGATTTGTTAAATAATCTTTTAAATCATCCTCATACATCTTTAATTTATCATCAATAATATTTGGTAAAACTATCAAGTTTTGAATATATGTAGTTAGAAACTCAGTTTGAGAACTACTCCCTACATATACAATATTTTGATAAGTTATAGACTCAAGATAATCAATAAGTTTTTTATCAAATATATTTTTATTGCTATCTATCCCACCAACCACTATAACAACATCTATCTCATCTATAGGTTTATCATAACTATCAAGTTGATTATATACAATAGTTTCAATAATATTTATACCAGAGTTATAAGCTATATTTGAAGCATACTTCAAACTAAATGATTCAGTAATCCCAATAATAAGTGTACTTAGTCCACCATTTGCAGAACTGCATATACAAATATCTTCTTTTGAATGTTGATTTAATATATCTCCACATCTTGAAGTTAAATCATCATATATAGATATATCAAAGTTTCGAAAGTGGTGCTGGATTTTTTTATTTGTAGCTACTTTAAAATATGTACTACCAATATCTACTAATACTTTACTCAACTTTTTCTCCTAATCTTTTCAATTTCTAATTCTTCTTTGGTGTACATTATTTACTCCTATTTATCTGTATATTTTGTTGACTTGAATCCCATTCGTTCTTTTTCTATATCATATTTTTCAATTATGTTATTAATTTTTTCCAACCACTTATTATCATTGTCAATAACTTGTAAAATAAAATTTGTCATAACAATCGTATTATAAATATATTTATTTTTTTGTAAATTAAACTTACTGCATAATTCATTTGGATATTTAGGTAATGTAAATCCAAATGTAAATCTCTTATTCCATAGTCGTGAATGATGTGCTGAAATATTTCTAACAATAGTTAAATGGTGTAAAAAAGAACTTAATACTTTTTCATCTAACTTATAAAATTTAGCTACAAGTTGCTTGTCTTGTCTAAGTTGGATATTATCAAACCAATTTGATGTTTGCCCTAGTGTCATCAATTCTATACTTGACCAAATTGGTGGTAAA
>JAYEOQ010000193.1:0-9799 GCA_034723215.1 Campylobacterota bacterium
TTTAAGCAGTTTTTCTGTAGTGTCAGGAAGGGTATAATATCCAACTTTATTGCTGTTTTTCTCTTCAATCATTTGTTCAAAAGAGCTTTGGATAAACTCTTTTGATTTTTTTCCTATTTTTGGATCGAATCTTCGCTCAAAGCTTAGCATTATTTTGTCCCTACAAACTTTACCATATCTACAAGTCTTGAGCTGTAACCCCACTCATTGTCATACCAAGCAAGAACTTTTACACAAGTTCCATCAACAACACTTGTCATATCTGGAACAAATGTTGAACTGTATGTACTTCCTATAAAGTCACTTGAAACTCTTTTGTCATTGTCAATCTCAATTAGATCTTTGAAAGTTGCTTCACTTGCTTTTGCCATAACCTCATTTATCTGCTCTTTTGTAACTTCTTTATTTAGATTAACAGTAAGGTCAACAACAGATACATCTGCAGTTGGAACTCTCATAGCATAACCGTTAAGCTTACCTTTTAGGTTTGGCATAACTTTAGCAATAGCTTTTGCTGCACCTGTTGTTGTAGGGATCATATTTATAGCAGCGGCTCTTGCTCTTCTCATATCTTTTGAATGCTTTACATCTAATACATTTTGATCATTTGTGTATGAGTGGATAGTTGTCATAAGACCGTTTTGGATACCAAACTCTTCATCAAGAACTTTACAAATAGGTGCTAAACAGTTTGTGGTACAAGATGCATTTGAGATGATATCTTCACCTTTATACTCATCAGTATTGATATTTAGTACATATGTAGGTGTATCATCTTTTGCAGGTGCAGACATTACAACTTTTTCAACACCATCTTTTAAGTATGCTTTACATTTATCAGTAGTTAAAAATGCTCCAGTACACTCAATAACAACTTTAGCTCCACACTCTCCAAATCCTAACTCTTGAGGATCTCTTGTAGAGAATATCTTTACATCTTTACCATTTATTCTCATAGTATTGTGATCAATAATCTCTGCCTCAACACCTTTATGAACTGAATCATACTTTAAAAGATATCTAAGCATCTCCATATCGGCTGTTGTATTTAATGCTACTAATTCAAGGTCATCTCTACTTGTCACTATTTTAGTTACTATGATACCGATTCTTCCTGTTCCGTTTATTGCTACTTTTAATGCCATCTGTTTTTCCTTGTATTTTTGAATTGTTTTGAAGATTTTAATTGATAATTATTACTCTTTGATTACAAAGTAAGTTATATCTTGATGTTGCAATCAAACTGTAACCTTGTGCCTTTATAATTTCCAAAATTTATATTTTACTAATTTAAAAAAAAGAGGAAAAATGAAACTATTAGATATCGTAAATGCAGGTGTAATTACAGGTGATGAAGTAAAAAAAGTATTTAAGTATGCAAAACAAAACAATTTTGCAATTCCAGCTATTAATGTAATAGGGAGTGAATCAATAAATGCAGTTTTAGAAGCAGCATCTACTGCAAAAGCTCCTGTAATTATACAATTTAGTAATGGTGGAGCAAAATTTAATGCAGGTGATGTTAAAGAGGTACAAAAAGATGTATTAGGAGCAGTTGCAGGAGCTAAACATATACACGAGGTGGCTAAGAGCTATGGTGTACCTGTGATACTTCATACAGACCATGCAGCAAAAAAACTTCTTCCTTGGATAGATGGACTACTAGATGAGAGTAAGAAATATTTTGAACTTACAGGTAAACCTTTATTTAGTTCACATATGATTGAT
Organism: Campylobacterota bacterium; assembly: GCA_034723215.1. Taxonomy (GTDB): domain Bacteria; phylum Campylobacterota; class Campylobacteria; order Campylobacterales; family Arcobacteraceae; genus JAIOSF01. The sequence continues at coordinate 1,729 of JAYEOQ010000193.1, forward strand.
TTAAGTGAGCAAAGTTTAGAGGAAAATATAGAGATATCTTCTAATTACTTACAAAAAATGTCAAAGATGGATATGACTTTAGAGATAGAGCTTGGTATCACAGGTGGTGAAGAGGATGGTGTTGATAATAGTGATGTAGATAGCAGTAGCTTATACACTCAACCACAAGAGGTATGTTTTGCTTATGAAGAGCTTTCTAAAATATCAGATAATTTTACAATAGCAGCAAGTTTTGGAAATGTACACGGTGTTTATAAACCAGGTAATGTAAAATTAAAACCTTCTATTTTAAATGATTCTCAAAAGTATATAGAGGAAAAACTTTCAACTGTTAATAAGCCTGTAGACTTTGTATTTCATGGAGGAAGTGGAAGTGAACTATCTGATATAAAAGATGCTATCTCTTATGGTGTTATAAAGATGAACCTTGATACAGATATGCAGTGGGCTTTTTGGGATGGTGTAAGAGCTTATGAAAATCAATATAAAGATTATCTACAAACACAAATTGGAAATCCAGAAGGGGATGAGAGTCCAAATAAAAAATATTATGACCCTAGAAAGTGGCTAAGAGCTGGTCAAGATGCTATGGCAAAAAGAGCTATTAAAGCATTTGAAGACTTAAATTGTACAGATGTACTTTAGAAAATAAAATATTAAAAATAGATAATAAAAAATAAGGATAAAAAATGAGTGGAATTATAAACGGTATAAATGCATTAGAGATTTTAGATAGTAGAGGAAATCCTACTGTTAGAGTATATGTAGAGTTAGAGTGTGGAATAGTTTCATCAGCTTCAGTTCCAAGCGGTGCAAGTACAGGGGAAAATGAAGCAGTTGAGCTAAGAGACGGTAATAAAAGCAGATACGGTGGAAAAGGTGTATTAATAGCAGTTGATAATGTAAGAAGTATTATAGCACCTGAACTTATAGGTATGAGTGTGTTTGAACAGGCTGATATAGATAAGACTATGTGTGATCTTGACGCTACACCAAACAAATCAAAACTTGGAGCAAATGCTATATTAGGTGTATCTATGGCTGTTGCAAAAGCTGCTGCTATGTATAGTGATATCCCTTTATACAAATATCTAGGGGGAAGTAATGCAAGAAGAGTTCCCGTACCTTGTATGAATATCCTAAACGGTGGAAGTCATGCGGATAACAGCGTTGATATACAAGAGTTTATGGTAGTACCTCACGGAGCACCCACATTTTCTGAAGGTTTAAGATATGCAACTGAAACTTTCCATGAACTGAAAAAACTTCTAAAAGCTCAAAATAAAGCTACAAGTGTAGGGGATGAGGGTGGTTTTGCTCCTGATCTTGACTCAAACGAGGAAGCTATGGAACTTATAGTTCAGGCAATACAAAATGCAGGTTATAAACCGGGAATTGATATAAGTCTTGCACTGGACAGTGCTGCTAGTGAGTTTTTAGCACCAAATAGTAGCAATATATATGATCTTAAATGGTCAAATGGTGGTAGAAAAACAAGTGATGAGATGATTCAAATGGCAAAGCAGTGGTGTGAAAAATACCCAATTATATCTTGGGAAGATCCTCTTGGTGAAAATGACTGGGAAGGTTTTGAAAAGTTTACAAAGGAGCTTGGCGATAAAATTGAGGTTGTGGGAGATGATCTTTTTGTAACAAATACAAAATATATCTCAAAAGGTATGGAAAGAGAAAGTGCCAATGCGGTACTTATAAAACTAAATCAAATAGGAACGGTTACCCAAACTATAGATGCAATAAAAATGTGTAAAGATAACGGTTGGAGAGCATTTATATCACATAGATCAGGGGAAACGGGAGATACATTTATAGCAGACTTAGCTGTTGCTTTTGATGCGGGACATATAAAAACAGGTTCTTCAAGTAGAGGTGAAAGGATAGAAAAATATAATAGACTGTTAGAGATTGAAGCTCAGCTAGGAGACTCTTCTCAATATTTTTGGAAATAGGACAAAAAATGAGAAAAACAAAAATAGTAGTAACTTTAGGACCAGCTACAGATAGTCAAAAAACTATAGAGAAACTTATAAAAAAAGGTGTAAATGTTTTTAGATTAAACTTTTCCCATGCTACACACGAGTATCATGGGGAAGTTATAAAAAGGATTAGAAAAGCATCTGTAAATTTAGGAAAAGAGGTTGCTATTTTACAAGATATTGCAGGACCTAAGATAAGAATATCTCATCTTAAAAATCCAATCGAACTAAAAAGTGGTGATATATTAACTATAACTAAAGATAAGGTTGATGAGAAAAAAAAGATTGTAAGCATAAGTTACCCAACTATTATTGATAGTTTAGAGATTGGTGATCCCGTATATTTTTCAGATGGAACAATAAGAGCAAAAGTTGTAGATAAAAAGAAAGATGAGATACAGTGTCAAATAATAGTTGCACAAACCCTTCAATCAAAAAAAGGGATGAATCTCCCAAAATCTAAATTAAATATACCTGCAGTTACCGATAAAGATAAAAAAGATCTGGAGTATGGTGCAAAGAATGGTGTCGATATTGTGGCATTATCTTTTGTAAGTGATGCAAAAGATATAAATGATGCAAAAGAGATACTTAAAAAATATGGTGCAAACCCTTTTATATTTGCAAAAATAGAAAAAAAGGAAGCTATAAAAAATATTAAAAAGATTTTAAAAGCTGCTGACGGTATTATGGTTGCCCGTGGTGATATGGGAGTTGAACTTGGACTGCAAAAAGTTCCTATGATACAAAAAAAGATAATAGCAATGGCTTTAAAACAAGGGAAACCAACTATAACAGCAACACAGATGTTAACCTCTATGATGAATTCATACTATCCAACACGTGCAGAGATCTCTGATATAGCAAATGCCGTATTAGATGGAAGTGATGCTGTTATGTTAAGTGATGAGACTACTATTGGTAAATACCCTTTAAAAGCGGTTGAGGTACTAAATGATACCATTAAAGAAACTGAAAAGGACTATCCGTACCATAACAACCCTTCCAATGTATCAAAAGAGGATTCAATAGCAGCAGCAGTTGCCACACTTTCTAAAAATATAAAACCACATGGGCTTATCGCTTTTACAAGAAGTGGTAAAAGTGCTATATCTATATCAAAGTTTAGACCAAAACAAAAGATACTTGTAAGCAGTTACAGTATAGATACCCTAAGAAAGCTTCAAGTTGTTTGGGGGATAGATGCAATATTTTTATCTAAGAAGCTCAATGATACTAATGAGTTGATAAAAACATTTTTAGTAGATGCTATTGATAAAAAATATATCTCTAAAAGTAAAACCTATGTTCTTACTATAGGAACACCTATACATATAAATCACTCTACAAATGATATAAGAATATTAGATAAGCAAAGTATTGAGTACTTAATAAAGCATTGTTAAAGGGAGTGTTTAAAAAGGGGAGGGGGTATTACTACCCCTTTGCACCACATTTGTCGGATTGATAGGGATAGAGATATTATTACTCCAGCCACCAAAAAAAGCATCTCTTAACCTATATAAGTTTGAAGAAAAAATGTTACAAATTGAAATGGCTGCTTAGAATATAAAATTCTGAGTATGAATTTAAGTTACCAGATCAGTAATGGCAGATACAACAAATTTATTATTTTAACATCTCACCCACAAGTTGATTTACAACTTGTGGATTTGCTTTTCCACCTGTGTTTTTAAGAACTTGTCCTACAAAAAAGCCTAAAAGTTTTTTATTTCCAGCTTTGTATTTTTCTACATTGTCTGGGTTTTTTTCTATTATATCAGCAATAATAGGTGAGATAACAGCTGGATCGCTTATCTGCACTAGCCCACAATCATCAACTATTTTATTTGGTGTATCGCCTGTTTTATTCATAGTTTCAAACACTTGCTTTGCAATTTTACTTGAGATAGTTCCATCATCAATTATCTTTGCTAAGTTTGCTATATCCTGTGGATTAAATTTCAGTTGTGATATATCTTTTGTTTTTAACTCTTTTGCTACATCGTTTGCCACTAAGTTTGCTATAGTTGAGTGGTTGTTATGATTATCTAATGAATCTTGATAAAACTTAGATAGTTTTTCATCTCTAGCTAAAATATTTGACAGTTCACTATTTAGTTTGAGCTCATTTGTGTATCTATCAAAAAGTGTTTGTTGAGCTTCATCCATAGCGATCTCATCACCTTTTATTTGTACTTTATTTGATTGTGTTTTTTGTTCAGTTTTTAGAGTCTCTTTTTTCTTACCCCAAGAGTCTTTAAGTCCAACAATTTTATTAAATACAGGTTTTTTATCACTATAGTCAACAGGATCAGCATAAAAGTAACCCTCCCTTTCAAACTGAAATCTCTCATCAATTTTTTGAGTAATTACAGCAGGCTCAATAAGAGCATTTTTAATAATTTTTAATGAATCTGGATTTAAATCCTCTATACTATCTGGAGCTTCATTTGAGTATAATCTATCATATAGTCTTACTTCAATTTTTTTAGCAGATGCTGAATCTACCCATTGAATTGCACTTTTTACTTTAATACCACTTGTATCTTGACCACTTTTAGAATCACTATGGTACTTAACTTTTAGTTCACAAACATTTCCATCTTTATCTTTAATAACCTCTTGACAAGTGATAATATAAGCATGTTTAAGTCTTACAGGTTGAGCAGGAGTAAGCCTAAAGTAACCTTTTGGTGGATTTTCATTAAAGTCATCACGATCAATATAAATCTCATTTGAAAATGGTATCTTTCTTGAACCCTCTTTAGGTACATCATGAGGGTAGTATGAAGCATCAATATCTTCTCTACCATCATAGTTTACAATAGTTACTTTTATTGGGTCAAGTACACACATAACACGAGGTACTTTTTTATTTAAATCATCTCTAATACAAAACTCAAGTTGAGCAACATCAACCATAGAGTTTGCTTTTGCTATACCTATTTGGTCACAAAAATTCAAAATAGACTCTTTTGTATAACCTCTTCTTCTATATCCAGCAATTGTAGGAAGCCTGGGGTCATCCCAACCACTAACCTTTTTTTCATCAACCAACTCTAAAAGCTTTCTTTTACTCATAACAGTATAATTGATACCAAGCCTTGCAAACTCATATTGATAAGGACGAGGTGGTGTAAGAGCTAAAGTATCAAGTACCCAGTCATAAATATCACGGTTATTCTCAAATTCTAGCGTACAAAGAGAGTGTGAAATCCCCTCAATATAATCAGATAAACAGTGACCAAAATCATACATAGGGTAAATATTCCACTCATTGCCTGTTCTATGATGATGGGCATGTCTGATTCTATATAAAAGAGGATCCCTCATTTTCATATTTGCTGCACCCATATCTATTTTGGCTCTTAATACATGCTCACCATCTTTAAACTCACCATTTTTCATTTTTTCTAATAGGTCTAAATTTTCTTCAATAGAACGATTTGCATATTGGCTTCTTTTACCTGCTTTTTTGACTGTACCTCTATTTTGGCGCATTGTCTCTTCATCAACGCTATCAACATATGCTTTACCCATTTTTATAAGCTCTACAGCATAATCATATATTTTATGGAAATAATTAGAAGTATAATGTACATCATCGCCAAAGTCAAAACCAAGCCATTGTACAGCTTCTTTAAGTGCTTCAACATATACAGTATCTTCTGTAGTTGGGTTTGTATCATCCATTCGCAAGTTGCAGATACCGTTGTAGTCTGCAGCAATACCAAAATTTATAACGATAGATTTAGCATGTCCAATATGTGGGTATCCATTTGGTTCTGGAGGAAATCTTGTAACAACCTCTTTATATTTGCCTGACTTTAAGTCCTTTTCAACTATTGTCCGTAAAAAATCTTTGCTTTTACTCATCTATTTAACCTTTTAATTTTAAAACTATTATAAGGGTTATATTTTATCACATTAGAACTTATAGCATCGTAGATTGATAGATGAAATACTGTTATGGCTAAATCATTCTAATGAAAAATAATATATCCCATAATCCACCCTAAAGCAAAACCAATAAAGTGAGCATACCAGGCAATTGGAAGCCCTAAAAGTAAAGGCGCTAGCGATATTAGCAGTATCCATACAATTATACCACTTCTTTGTGTTTTATCTTTTAGAGCAAACCATCCAAGAAGTACACTAATAGCACCACTAGCACCAACTAAATTTGACCAATCACCAGTATAGTACATATATGCCAAACTACCTATAGATGTTAAAATGCCACCAACAATATATAAAAATAGATATTTCCAAATACCTATAACCTCTTCAATCATATTTCCAAATTGATATAGCACAAACATATTCATTAAAATATGTGCTACTCCACCATGGGTAAACATTGTTGAAAAGAGTTGATAGTAAAGATCAGCTTTAAAAAAGTAAATATTTAATCCAAGGTATAAGATACCATTTTCTATAATATTTTGAACACCAAACATTATAACTGTAATAAGTATAATTATGTTTGTAGCTGTAATATTACTTTGTCGCATCTGTATCTTCTTTTTTTGTTTGTTTTGGTGAGTTTAATTTATGTGAAAGTGCAATCTGCTTTGCTCTTAAATCTAAATGTTTTTGGTGTTCTAATACTTTTATTTCTCTCTGTTTTTTTGCTTTTTGGGCTGGGACTACATAGTTTACATATAGAATAATAGCAATAGACATAATAATAATAGTGACAAGTGAAAAGTAATTATTTATAACAGTACTAGGATTTTTAGATGACTTAAACTCTTTATCATCTATAAGCTCTTGTATATAATCAATTCTATCCACTTTTATATCCTAAATAAGACCGTGCTGTAACACCTCTTCAATTTTGCTAATAGCAACTATCTCTATATCTTTTTTTACTTCATCTGGTATATCTTTTAGATCCCTTTTATAATTTTTTGTAGGGATTAAAACTTTTTTCATTTTTGCTTTATGTGCAGCTATTAGTTTCTCTTTAAGTCCACCAATAGGAAGTATCTTACCTGTTAAAGTAAGCTCACCTGTCATTGCTAAGTCTGATTTTACTTTTTTACCACTTAAAATTGATGCAATTGTAAGAGCCATAACAGCACCAGCACTTGGACCATCTTTGGGAGTAGCACCTTCAGGGATATGCATATGGATATCACTATTTTTAAATGTAGCATTTTTAAGTTTTTTATTATCTATTAAACTTTTTACTACACTATGGGCAATTCTAGCAGATTCTTTCATCACATCACCCATATTTCCAGTAAGTGATAGGGTCCCTTTTCCTGTAAATTTAACTGCTTCAATTTTTAGTACATCACCACCAACACTTGTCCACGCAAGACCATTAGCAACACCTACGCTATTTGTTTTATCAGCTGGATCTATTTCGAAAATTGGGTTATCAAGATACTCTTCTAAGTTTTTTGTATTTATTGTAACTTTGTTTATATCATTATTATACATAATCTCTTTGGCAACTTTCCTATAAAGTTTACCAAATACTCTTCGTAAATTTCTTACACCAGCTTCTCTTGTGAATTTTTCAATTATAAGCTTTATTGTAGGTTTACTTAAATTTATTTCAGATTTTTTAAGACCATGTTTTTGAATCTCTTGAGGGATTAAATAGTTACTAGCAATATTAAATTTTTCACTTGGAGTATAACTACTAATATTTATAAACTCCATCCTATCTCTAAGTGGTGCAGGGATATTTCCAGCATTATTTGCCGTAGCTATAAATATACAAGAGCTTAAATCAATATCAAAATTTAAATATAAATCCCTAAAAGCATGGTTCTGTTCTGGATCTAAAATCTCCAACATAACAGCGCTAGGATCACCTCTATGGTTACTACTTATTTTATCAATCTCATCTAATACAACAACAGGATTCATTTTTTTAGAAGTTACAAGTCCATGAACAACTCTACCAGGCATAGCTCCAACATATGTTCTTCTATGTCCTCTTAACTCATTAACATCTTCCATACCCCCTAAAGCTATCCTTACAAGTGGTCTTTTAAGGGCAGAAGCTATAGAGTTTGCAAGTGAAGTTTTACCAACACCTGGAGGACCTACAAAAC
>JAYEOQ010000194.1:0-9716 GCA_034723215.1 Campylobacterota bacterium
AAGTTTTCACTTGCAATCATCTCAAGGTGATTTGTTTGTCTTTCTAACTCATTTTCTATCATTCCAAAAACTTGTGCGTCTGCTGTTTCTAAATTGTCATTACTTAAGTAACTCATTTTATTTCCTTTTTAATTTTTATATTTTAATACTATTTAGTTTCACTTGTCTTTATTCGTCATTACTGAAGTGAAATTATTCACTTCCTAACATGTCTCTTCACTGTATAGATCAATCTCTGTATGGATTGGTTTCATTGCAGGGAAAAGAAGTACATCTCTGATACTATGTTGATTTGTAAGCATCATTACAAGTCTATCTATACCTATACCTTGTCCAGCTGTTGGTGCCATACCATAAGATAAAGCATTTACAAAGTCAGCATCCATCTCGTGTGCTTCATCATCACCTGCATCTTTTGCATCCATTTGCCCTTCAAATCTTTGAAGTTGGTCAATTGGATCATTTAACTCACTAAATGCATTTGCTATCTCTTTTCCACCTATAAAAAGTTCAAATCTATCTGTTAGATGTGGATTTTTATCATTTCTTCTAGCAAGTGGAGAAATCTCAACTGGGTATTCTGTGATAAAAGTAGGGTTGATAAGTTTATCTTCAACATACTCATCAAATAGTTCACCTTGAAGTTGACCTATATTCATTTTATCATTTACATCAATCTTATTCTCTTTACAAAATGCAATAATTTTATCTTTATCAGTTGTAATATCAGCAGGAACTCCACCAATTTTTGTTAGTGATTCAATAAGTGGAATCTCTGTAAAGTCAGAAAAATTAATCTCTATATCACCATGAGGTAAAATAGTTGGTAAGTTTAAATGCTCAAAAAGATACTCAAAATACTCTTTTGTTAGAATAATTAGATCTTTATATGTTTTATAAGCCCAATAAAATTCTATTGATGTGAACTCAGGATTATGTGTAGCATCCATACCTTCATTTCTAAAACATCTATTAATCTCAAATACAGCTTCAAATCCACCAACTATACATCTTTTTAGATATAGCTCTGGTGCAATTCTTAAAAATCTATCTACCCCTAAAGCGTTGTGATGTGTAGTAAATGGTTTTGCATTAGCACCACCAGCTATTGGGTGCATCATAGGTGTTTCAACCTCTAAGAAACCTTTATCTTCAAAGAATCTTCTTGTTAAACTTATTACTTTACTTCGTATATGAAATGTTTTACGAACCTCTGAATTCATAATAAGGTCTAAATATCTCTGTCTATATCTTAGCTCTTTATCTTGAATTCCATGATATTTTTCAGGTAATGGAGAGATACCTTTTGTAAGGATTTTAAACTCACCTACATGTAAAGAAAGTTCACCTTTACCAGTAACAAAAGGGAAACCAGAAACTTCTACAATATCGCCAACCTCTACAGTTTTTTTAAAAATTGTATTGTAAAAACCTTCTGGAAGATTATCTCTTGTTACATAAACTTGTAACATACCACTTTCATCTTCAATTTTAAGAAATGTTGCTTTTCCCATAAGTCTAAAAAATTTAATTCTTCCAGCTATAGTATATATTCTGTTCTCATCTCTTTTATTTTCTTTTTGCTCTATATCGCTATTTACATTATTGTATTTTGCAATTGTAGTATTTCTTTTTGAAACATTACAGTATGGATTATATCCGGCTTCCCTTAATAGATTTGCTTTTTCTATCCGTTGTTGTATATATTTATTTTCAAACAATTTTGTTCCCTTTTAGTTTTAATTAATTTTATTTATCTTGACATTGGTCACATAAACCGTATATTTGCATAGTGTGGTCTGTGATTTTAAAGCCATTTTTAATAGCAATCTCTTCTTGCCTTTTCTCTATTATTTCATCAAAGAACTCAACAATCTTTCCACAAGCAGTACATATTAAGTGGTCATGGTGTTGATCTTTGTTATGAGATTCATATTTTTTACCATCTTTACCAAATGATATAGATGAGATAAGATTCACCTCTTCTAAAAAATTTAAAGTTCTATAGATTGTAGCAATACCTATATTTTGTTCTGGATACTCTTTTTTTATAATATCATTTAACTCTTCAGCATTTAAATGGTCATCAAGATTTAACAATATTTGAAGAACAATAGCTCTTTGTTCAGTATATTTCATACCTTTGTTTTTTAAAACAATTTTTAAGTCTTCAAGAGCTGTATTATTTTGACTCAAGTGCTTTTTCCTCTACAACTTTTTTTATCTCTTCAACTCTTTGTTTAGTTTGAACTTCAGTCTCTTTTTCTATAACTTTTTTTGCAGTTTCTTTTACAGTTTCTTTTGCAGTTTTTATAACACTCTCAAGCTCTTTTGAAACTTTACCTTGGATATTATTTGCATCTAGTTTAATAATATATCCACCTGATTCTACTAACATTGGAAATAATATACTATCTTTTAGTTTTGGTTTTAAATTATCATTTATCACTTTTACATTAGATACAGCATAAGATATAATAGCAAAAAGTAAAAATATTTTAGTAGCACCAAAAGCAAAACCTAAAATTCTATCAGCAATACCAAAACCACTTAAAGAAAAAATCTTAGATACAACACTCCCTGCAAAATATGTACCAATCCAAAAAATGACAAAAGATAATACAAATCCAACTAACAACAATGTATTGTTATTGCTAATAGGTATAAAACTATTTACAATATTTCCTGCATCTAAAGCAGCCCTAGATGCGACAAAAACACCACCAACTATACCAATAAGTCCAAAAAACTCTTTGGTAAAACCCCTAAAAAGACCTTTTAAACCTAATAATGCAGTTAAGGACAAAACTATAAAGTCAAAAATATTAATATTTTCCAAAAAAATTCCTAAAAATGTTTATTTAATTATGCGCCATTATATCTTTTTTTAGATAAGATTATCTTTATGATTGAAAGATATAAAACAAAAAAGATATTCGTAGGTGATGTGCCAGTTGGTGGAGATGCTCCAATAAGTGTACAATCTATGACATATACAAAAACAAGTGATGTTGATGCAACTGTTGAACAGATACGACAGTTACATTTTGCAGGGGCCAATATAGTACGAGTTGCAGTTCCTGATATGAATGCAGCTTATGCTTTAAAAGCTATAAAAGAGCAAACATCTTTGCCTATAGTAGCCGATATCCATTTTAACTATAAGTTGGCTTTAATTGCTGCTGAGTCAGTTGATTGTATTAGATTTAACCCTGGAAATATCTCTGATAAAACAAAAATCAAAGAGATAGTAAAAGCTTGTAAGCAAAGAGATTTACCTGTTCGTATTGGTGTCAATTGTGGTTCTTTAGAGGAGCAGTTTGAAGATAAATATGGTTTAACAGCTAAGGGTATGGTTGAATCAGCAATATACAACATAAAATATCTTGAAGATTTAGACTTTACTGATATAAAAATCTCTTTAAAAGCTAGTGATGTTCAAAGAACAGTTGAGGCATATAGAATGCTACGACCTTTAAATAACTATCCATTTCATCTTGGTGTTACTGAAGCAGGAACACAGTTTCATAGCACTATAAAGTCTTCAATAGCCTTAGGAAGTTTACTTCTTGATGGTATTGGTGATACTTTAAGAGTTTCTATGACAGGTGAGTTAGAAAAAGAGATAGAGGTGGGTCGTGCTATTTTAAAAGATGCCGGTATTGTAAAAGAGGGGCTGAATATCATCTCTTGTCCAACTTGTGGAAGAATTGAAGCTGATTTAGTATCAGCTGTAAAAGAGGTTGAGGAGGCTACTAGACATATTAAGACACCTTTGGATGTATCTGTTATGGGTTGTGTAGTTAATGCAATAGGTGAAGCAAAAAGTGCCGATGTTGCAATAGCTTATGGAAAAGGGAGTGGACTTATTATTAAAAAAGGTGAGATAGTAGCAAAACTTCCTACTTCAGAGTTATTGGGAAGATTTTTAGAAGAGGTTGAATCAGAAGTAATAAAAGTGGAGAGTAAAAATGCAATATAAATTACAAAGTTTTAAATCTGAAACATTAGAATTTTTCAAACAAAAGCAAGAGTTTATAAGTGAAGAGTTTATGGATAAAAATTTAATTGCTAAATCTAATTTATATGAAGATATTGCAAATATTAAACATATATATCAAACAATAATAAAATATTTTTGCAAAGGTGAAAATGAGGAATTACTTAACAATCATATTGAATTAACAAAATTGTATATAGATTTAGAGGTTCCTTATATAGCTTTACTTAATGAACTAAATCATATGCAGCATATTCTAATGGATCTACTTATTGATTATGATATGAAAGGTGAGATTATAAATATTTATAAATTGTATACAGTTATTCAAAATATTGTTGCAAAAGAGTATTTTAATATATACACAAAAAAATTAATATCTATATGCAATATTAGACTTTCAAGTCTTTCAGATATGGTAGAGAAGTTTTCTGTTGATCATTATGCTGACCATTTAAAATGGTTAATTGAACTTTCAATCTCTTTAGAAAATTTAAGTATTAAAAACTTTCCAGAAACTGATAAAACTATATGTTCTTTTGGAAAATGGCTTAATAGCGATGCTAAATATATTATTAAAAATAATTCAAAATTAAATGAATTGGAAAAAATACATTCACAACTTCACTATATATCAACACAGATAAAACAAATTCTATTAGATAACGATAAAGATTATGATTATGATATATTGTTAACTTATCTTGAAAAATGTGAACTTATGTCTATGTCTATGGGTACAGAATTAGCTTTGATTGATAATACAATTATTAACCAAAAAGCGATAAAAGATTCACTTACAGGAGCATTAGGTAGGCAAGTTTTATCTAGCATCTTTCAAAATCAATATGAGTTATCACTAGCTACAAATACAAAATTTGTTATTGCACTTTGTGATCTTGATTTTTTTAAAAAAGTTAATGACACCTATGGTCATATCGCTGGAGATAAAATGCTTCAGTCATTTATAAAAATTGTAAAAAATAATGTAAGAAATTCTGATGTTATTATTAGATACGGTGGTGAAGAGTTTGTATTGATTTTACCTGCTATAGATATGAAACATGCTGTTCTTGTTTTTGAAAAGATAAGAAAAGAGTTTGAGGAATTTACTTTATTATTAGATGGTAATAAGATAAAAACAACTGTTAGTATTGGTACTTTTGAGATAGAAGCAAAAGAAAAATATAGTAGTGAATTATTAGATGAATATATTGACTATGCTGATAAAAAACTATATAAAGCAAAAAATAATGGAAGAAATAGAATAGAATAAATCGTGAAATTATTTTATAGTATTAACTATCTGCTTTACAATCTGATATAGTTTAATAACAGAACTTATTTCACACTTTTCTCTAAATGAGTGTGGAAAATATATATTTGGTCCTATTGAGCATACTTGAATATTTGGATACTTTTCTTTAAATATTGCACACTCTAGACCTGCATGAATTGCATTTATTGTTGTATCTGAAATATGTTCTTTGTATATTTTGAAAACTTCATTTGTAAACGATGAATGTTCTGGTTTCCAAGCTGGATATTTACCATCAGTAGTTACCTCAAAACCAAATATTTTAAGTAAAGCTATTGTTTCATCTTTTAAAATCTTTAGTTCATTATTATCCATACTTCTAGCACTTAATTCTATTTTTACCCCATCAACACTATTTGTAATAATAGCTAAATTTATAGAACTTAAAACAACTTCAACCTCTTTATCATATCCCCTTACACCATTTGCAAAAGTATATAAAAAGTCTATAATTCTAGGGTCAAGTTTTTTAAAATGTTCAGTTTTTGTATTGATTTTTGTTATTATCATATTTTTATGAGATTTTATTGGCTCTATATTAGAACTCACTGCTACAATTGCTTTTGCTTTTTTTGCTATTGAGTTTATTCTCTCTCCACCATTTATATCAAGTAGATCTGCTTTTGATTCTTTTATAGTTTTTGCAATTAATTTTAGAGCATTTGGTATATTTTTATCTATATCTACACCACTATGTCCACCATCAAGGTTATCTATTGTTATCTCATATAAAGTTTTATTTTTACTATTTTGAATATATTCACTTGTGTTATTAAGACCAAATATATCAACTCCTCCAGCACAACCAATACAAATTTCAGCCTCAGCTTCACTATCAAGATTTAACATATATGAAGATTGTAAAGTATGTTCTATATTGTTTGCACCTATTAATCCAATCTCCTCATCGCAGGTAAATAAAAACTCAGCATCTGTATCCTCTTCCATTAGTGCTAACATATAGGCACAACCTATACCATTATCAGCACCAAGTGTTGAGTTTTTTGCTTTTAGATAACCATCAACCTCTATAATCTCTGGTATAGTTCCATCTTGTAAACATACAATATCATAGTGTGATTGTAAACATATATTAGGTTTTTGATTATTCTTGTAGCATAGAATATTATTTGCAGAATCTATTTTACAAATATAACTGTTTTTTGAAGAAAATTCTTTAAGAAAATCTATAAATGGTTGATGAGTACCACTGCATCGTGGGATTTTTGTAATAGTCTTAAATAGTTCTATAGCACGCATAACTACTCCATATAGTTGATAAATATGAAGTAATTATATCGAATATTATATTAGAAAGATGACCATTCATCTTTTTTTTCTAGTTCAGAGGGAACAAATATAAAAGATTTTAAATTTACTATTTTTTTAAATGACAAAAAATTGATATTAGTCAATTTGTATTGATATATTTTGTTAATGTTTTATTTATACAAACTAAATATACTACAGTATTATTAGTTAAAGAGGAAAAGATATGACAAAAGAGAAAAAAATACTATTAATTATACTTTTTAATTGTTTGATTATAATATCAGAGATAGCATTTGGTCTTATCTCTAACTCATTTGCACTTATTGCGGATGCCCTACACAATACGGGTGATGTGATAGCTATCATTATCACTTATATCGCTTTGAAACTTGGAACTAAACAGACAAGCTTTAAATATACTTTTGGATTTATAAAAGCTGAGATGATGGCTGCTTTTGTAAATACTTTGTTTTTATCTGTGACAATGTTTTATATGATATATGAAGCGGTAAACAGATTTTTTAATCCAGAGGTTATAGAACCTATATATATGATAGTTGTAGGTATCATTGCTGTTATTGCAAATGGGATCAGTGCTTATATTTTAAACAGTATCGGTGTAGCACATTCTCATAGTGATGGTGAGGATGAGCATCATCACCATCATCAGGATGCAAATATAAAATCCGCATATCTACATATGTTAAGTGATGCTTTGATATCTGTTGGTGTTGTTGCTGCAGGTATCTTTATATATTATTTTAAAATATATTATATAGATTCTATTTTGACTATTATATTTTCATTTTATATTTTAAGACACTCCTATCCATTGTTGAAAAAAAGTTTTTTATCGTTGATGGATGCAAATATTGTAGAGATAACTTCCCAAGAGTTACAGAGTATAATAATGTTTAACAGCAGTGTAGTTGAGTACCACGATCTGCATATATATAAACCGGATTCAAAATCCAACTACATATCATTTCATATAGTTTTAGATGATGATACTTTATCATTAAAAAGTTGTGAAAGGATTACAAATAGTATTAAGGATAAATTAAAAAGTAAAGGTTTCAACCATATTTTAATTCAAGTAGATACAAAAGAGCATATTAAAAATAATATTAACTGTATTATTTAGATATAATCCCAAAAAACAGCAAGGAAAAACTTGACAGATATAATTTTAACAACTTTAAACGGAAGATATTCACATAGCAGTATAGGTCTTAGGTATCTATATGCAAACTTAAAAGAGCTGAAGAGAAAAGCTTTAATTAAAGAGTATGTGATAAATGAGAAGATTCAGGATATTGCTGAAAAGATTTTATCTTACAATCCCAAAATAGTCGGTATCGGGGTATATATTTGGAATGTATCAGATCTCTATGAGCTTATTGAGACAATTAAAAAAGTTAGTCCAAAAACTATTATAGTTTTAGGCGGACCTGAGGTTAGTTATACACCTTTTAGAGTTGATCTGGGAAAAGCTGATTATATTATCCAAGGGGAGGGTGAGGTTCAGTTTTATAACCTTTGTAAAGATATACTTGATAAAAAAGTAATAAACGATAAGATATTTCCTCCACAAATTTTAGATTTGGAAACTATAGAGTTACCTTATCAGTATTATAGTGATAATGATATTGAGCATAGATATATCTATGTAGAGGCTTCAAGAGGGTGTCCATTCTCATGTGAGTTTTGTTTATCATCAATTGATAAGCAGGTGAGAAACTTTGATATTGATCAGTTGTTAAATCAGTTTGAGATACTTTGGAGCAGGGGAGTGCGAAACTATAAGTTTATAGATAGAACTTTTAATCTAAATATTGATATGGCAAATAAACTAATAGATTTCTTTTTAGCTAAAGATGAATCTTATACTGCACACTTTGAAGTTATACCGGATCATTTTCCACAAAAACTAAGAGAAAAAATAAAACAATTCCCGGCAGGCTCATTGCAGTTAGAGATAGGTATCCAAACACTTAAAAAAGATATAGCAAAAAATATAAAAAGAAATCTAAATATTCCAAAGATAAAAGAAAATATTGCTTTTTTAGAAAATGAAACAAAAGCACATATCCATCTTGATTTAATCATTGGACTTCCCGGGGAGTCTATTGAGAGTTTTGGTGAGAACTTAGACTATCTATGTAGTTTAAGTAATAGTGAGGTTCAAGTTGGAGTTTTAAAAAAACTATCAGGGACTACACTAAATAGACATGATGAGATATTTGGGATGGTATATAGTGATATACCACCTTATGATATATTGGCAAATGATCTAATACCGTTTGAGAAGATGCAGGAGATGAAAAGATTTTCTAGGTTTTGGGACTTAATTTATAATAGTGGAAACTTTACAAATAGTTTTAACTATTTAGTTGAAAATAGAAGTGTTTATAAAACATTTTTCGATTTTTCAATCTGGTTGTATTCTCAGACACACTCAACTTGGCAAATATCTTTAGATAGACTGGCTAAATTTTTATTTGATTATATGGTTTTAAAACAAGATAAAAAAGAGCAAGATGTTGCAGATATATTAGTAAAAGATATATTAAAAGTGGGGGGACGAAAACTGCCTAAGTTTTTAAGACCTTTTAGTGATGTTGTAACCAGTTTTGATAAATTAAAAGTGAAAAGTAAAACTAAAAGACAGATGAAAAGAGCTGAATGATCTGCAGCCTTTAGAATTTAAGGCTGCTTTATATTGGTATTAGTTATTTATTAGCAATTGCAATAGCTAGATTTTCTAAGTTTTTTCCCCATTTTGGGTTTAAAGGGCTTACTTTTATCACTTTTATACCAAGTTCATTTGCTATTTGTTTTGCTATTTTAGTAGAGAATTCAGGGGCTGTAAATATCGCTTTTACTTTCTCCTCTTTTGCTTCCTCGATTAAGTATGCTATTGTTTTTGGTTTTGGATTTTTACCCTCTACCTCTATTGCCAGTTGTATTAAGTTATACTGAGCAGCAAAATATCCCCAAGCTGGATGAAATACCATAAACTTAGAATTTTTAGGTAAGTCTTTTAAAATATTTTTTATATTTTTATCGGTTTGTTCAACCTTAGATATAAACTTTTCATAGTTGGCTTTGTAGTATAGTTTATTT
>JAYEOQ010000195.1:0-9705 GCA_034723215.1 Campylobacterota bacterium
TTTGGTTTACTTGTAGCAATTCTAGGTGGATATTTTATTGGTAAAATGAATATGGAAAAATATATTTTACTAGATGTAAAACCAATGGAGGGTGAACTTCAAGAGGTTAAAATAACTTTAACTTTTAAACAAAGAGTTCAAGAAGCTTGGGATTATACTATAGATATATTTAGAAAGATTTGGTTCTATGTTTTAATTGGTGTTGGGATTGGTGCATTTATACATGGATATGTACCTGCTGATTTTATAGCCCAATATGCGGGGGCAAATAATCCATTTGCAGTAGTTATAGCTGTTCTTATGGGGATACCAATGTATTCAAATGCAGCTGGTGTTATGCCACTTGTAGAGGTTTTAACATCAAAAGGGATGCTCTTAGGGACTGCTTTAGCATTTATGATGGCAGTTACAGCACTTAGTTTACCAGAAGCTATGATATTAAAAAGGATACTACATATTAAGCTTATAGCTTTATTTTTTGGTATTGTTGGTTTTGGTATCATATGTATAGGTTATCTATTTAATTTTATTTTATAAAGGGGAAAATATGAAAATTGAAGTATTAGGGACAGGTTGTGCAAAATGTAAAGCACTAGAGGAAGTTGTAAAAAAAGCTATATCTGAAGTTGGTGGATTTCATAGTGTTGAAAAAGTTGATGATATTATGAAGATTATGGATTACGGTGTGATAAACACCCCTGGATTAGTAATAGACGGTGTTGTAAAAAGTACTGGAAAACTACTAACTGTAGATGAAGTAAAAGAGTTATTTAACTAATAAAAAAAGGGGAGATATATTTTCCCCTTTTCTACTCTATATCACCAGCTTGTAATTCAAACTTAGGAAGTACAAAATCACTTGGTAATCTAAGTGTTTGATAAGTAGCTTCAAATTGCTCCTCTTCAGCACTTCGCTCCCCTCGACCTCTTGCCACAACTCTAACTGGAACTCCTTCAAAGTCATGATACTCTCTTAATATATTGATTAAATATCTTTTATATGAGAAATGTAACATTCGAGGTTTATTCATAATCAACGCAATAGTTGGAGGTGAAGTATCAAACTGTGTTGCAAAGAAAATTCTAAGTCGATTTCCATTTGGACTTGGAAGTGAATGTCTTCTGATACCTTTTTCTATTGTTTCATTAAGATCTGATGTTGAGATTCTTCTATGGTAGTTATCAAAAATAGATAATATTTTCTCTTCAAGTTTCTGTACATTTCTACCTGTTTTAGCTGAAACAGCAACAATAGTAGCATAATATAAAAACTTAAATCTCCCTCTTATCTCTTCACTTAACTTTTCAAAAGTATCCATATTTTCATCCCATTTATTAAGAACAATAATAGTACCCAATCCAAACTGATCAACAAGTCCAGATATCTTTTCATCTTGGTCACTTAAAGGTTCTGAAGCATCAAGAACTATCAAAGCAATATTTGCTTGAGCTAACATATCTTCAGTTCTCATCAATGCAAACTTCTCAATCCCTTGAATCTTACCTCTTCTTCTTAAACCAGCAGTATCGATAAAAGTAATTTTTTTATCCCCCACTTCATAAGTCTCATCAACTGGATCAATTGTAGTTCCAGCTACAGCAGATACAACAGATCTTTCTTCACCAATAAGTGCATTTAAAATAGAACTTTTACCAACATTTGGTTTCCCTATAATAGCTACTTTAATATGATTTGGATCAATCTCTTCTTCTGTAGGTTCATACTCTTCAATTGGTTCAACTAAAAGTTCTAACTCTTTTTCACTAAGTTTACTTCGTCTCTCCTCTTCAATCTCTGCAGCACTAGGGGGAAGTTGCTCATATAACCACTCAAACAGTCTTTTTGTACCACGATTATGAGATACAGATACTCCAAACATATCCTCTTCATTTATACCAAACTCATAAAAGTCCCAAAGTCTCTCTAACTCTTTATCATTATCAATTTTATTTACTACAAGTGCAAGTTTTTTTCCTAATCCTTGAAGTTCATAAAATAGTGCTTTATCTTCATCATCTGGTATATTCTTTCCATCAACCATATATAAAACTATATCAGCTTCTTTTGCAGTTTCTACAGCTTTTCTTTTTACATTTGTAAAAATCTTAAACTCACTGCCATCTTCCATAATCTCATTTTTTGATTTACTAATACCACCAGTATCAAGCATCATAGCTTCCCTACCAAATATCTCAATCTCTCTTCTTCTTACATCTCTAGTTGTTCCAGAAACATCACTAACAATAGCAACTCTTTTTCTAGCAAGTCTATTAAATAGTGAACTTTTACCAACATTTGGTTGCCCTATTAAAGCTATTTTTATCATTTTATTTTTCCTTTTATTCTACTATATTACTATTTTCTATATGTAATGTTTGTGTTGGATATGCAAATCCAGAACCATTTTGTTCAACTATTTTCATAATTTTTAAATATGTATCTTCTCTAACTTTCATAAACTCACCCCAATTGGTAGTTTTTGTAAAGTAGTAACAAAATATATTTAAACTACTATCTCCAAATGCACTAAAATAGATGTGGATTGTACCTTGATGAATATCATTATGATTTGTAAGCATATTTTTAATATCTTCTATGATTTTTTCTACAGTTTCACCAGAGGTATCGTAAGTTAAACCAACATTCATTTTTATTCTTCGCTTACCCATTCTTGACCAGTTTAAAATCGCACTATTTGCCAAAGAGGCATTTGGTACTGTTACTAAAGCTTGAGCAAATGTTCTTACCTTTGTACTTCTTATCCCTATAGATTCAATAGTACCCTCAACATCTGGTGTTTTTATCCACTCTCCAACTCTAAAAGGTTTATCTGTAAATATAACTAAAGAACCAAAAAGATTGGCAGCTGTATCTTTTGCAGCTAAAGCAAACGCCATACCAACAAGTCCAAGTGATGCTAAAAATCCACTAATATTATAGCCCCACTCTTGAAGAATTGTAAATACCCCAATAGCAACTATAAACAACCGTACAGATTTAACAATAAAGTTTGCAACATCTTCACTAATCTTATCACCAAATTTATTTGTTACTTTATCTAAATGTATAGCAAAATAATTTAAAAGCTCAACAAAAATCCAAAATAAAACTATGATAAATCCAGTAGCAAGTATTTTGTCAAACAAAATACTTATATCACTTGATAATACTAAAACTAATTTAGCAACTTTAGCACCAACAACAATAAATAAGAAATCAATAGGTTTTTTAATAGAAGCTAAAATTTCATCATCATACTTATTGGATGTTTTTTGTACTAGCTTATAAGCAAGTTTTCTAAAAAAAACTCTAAAAAATTGAAAAAACATAAATATTAAAATAGCATAGATATAGTTGTCTAATTCAGTACCAAATATCTCAATCATTTAAAAGTTCCTTATATATAATAATGCGATTTTAACTAAAATTATATTAAAATCGCGATTATGACAAATACTATCGAAACAGACAACACAAAACTGGCTATAAAATATATGCTTTTATCATCATTTTTATTCTCATTTACAGTGGGATTTGCCAAACTTCTTAGTGAATATATGAGTTCTATTGAAGTTGTATTTTTTAGAAATTTAGCTGGTGTTATTATAATTTTATATGCAATTTACAAATCCCCATTAAACCAAAAAGGTGGTAAACCTTTTTTACTATTTATGAGAGGATTTATTGGTTTTAGTGCATTACTTATGTATTTTTACAATATTGCCCATATTTCACTTGCCGAAGCACTTACTTTTAGTAAAGTATCACCAATATTTACAGCTATATTTTCATATCTTATATTAAAAGAAAAACTATCTAATATCGCTTGGGTTGGTGTATTTACAGGTTTTTTTGGTGTTTTATTTATTACAGGATTTGATGTTACAGCTTTAAGTAAAACTGATTGGCTTGGTATTTTAAGTGGTGTGGGGGCTGGTCTGGCATACACTTCAATAAGAGAGTTAAGAAAACATTATGAGAGTCGTGCAATTGTTTTATCATTTATGGTTGTTGGAACCATTGGACCTGTTATACTTTTAACACTTGGTGAGTTTTATACTACAGAAAATTTTGACTGGGTAATTTCCCCATTTGTTACACCTACTGGATGGGCTTGGTTTCATATAGTTGGTCTTGGAATATTTGCTACACTTTCTCAACTATATATGACAAAAGCATACTCACTTGCACAAGGGGGAATAGTAGGGACTATAAGCTATACAACTATTATATTTTCTATAATCATAGGGATGGCTTTAGGTGATGTTTTTCCAAGTATGACATTGTTTATAGGGATTGTATTTATTGTGCTTAGTGGGATATTAGTTACAAAAAAATAATTTTATCTTCTTGTAACTATTTTGAACCCTCAGAGATAGTAGTTTTTGTATAAACGATATACTCTTTTGGTTGAATAGTTAGTATCAAACCATAAAGAAGAAGTAAAATACCAAAGATTATACCAACCTTCGATAAAAATTTTTTCCTAAACTTTATATTCGCAAGATACAAAATCAAAGCAGAACCAACAATAAATAATAATATCCCCAATTTCATATATTAAACTCTACCTATGATAATAGATTTACTGTTCTGCTTTGTACTGCATTTGATTGTGATTGAACTATCATCCCTATCTGAGTTAAAATATTTGCTTTACTAAAATCACTTATCTCTTTACTATAATCTATCTCAAGAATTGTAGACCGAGAAGACGCCAACTCTTTTTCACTACTTATGGCATTTCTAGCATTTGACTCCATTGCATTTGCTGCACTTCCAAAATCAGATGCAAAAGAGGCTAACTGTGTAGAACCCTCCTCTACAACATTTAACATATTTGACATATCATCTCTACTATTTGTAAAAGTTGATAAAGCAGTTCTTAACTTATCAGCAATAGATACAGTATCAACCCTCTCCATCTCAATAATTGTTTCATCACCAACAATAGAAAGATCATCAGAAGCATCACCATTTGCTCTTAAAAGTGTTTGATCATTGTATGTTGTGCTATTTGCAATTTGCTCATATTGATCAATATATTTTGATATTTGATCAGCGATAACTTCCTTACCCTGAGTACTTGTTGTACCACTCATAGCTTTTAAAGTTTCCGTTTTAATATTTTCTAAAATATCTTTTTGAGATGCGATACCACTTTGAGCAATATTTCCCATAACAATACCACTACTCATATTTTCTATCGACTGACTAAGAGCTGTTTTTTGAGAACCCAAGGCATCCGCAATCTGTAATCCCGAAGCATCATCTGACGCACTATTTATAGCAAGTCCAGTAGCTATTCTCTCCAAAGATGTTGAGTGAACATCACTAATACCCGGTAAATTTGTATAATTTGTATTTATATCCATAACATACTCCTTACTTTGTATAACCATTATACATCTAATTTTATTAAATAGTTATTAATAATAAAACTCTTACTTTATCTTTTATAAAAGCAAGTTACGATAACATACAAAAAAATTCACTATAAATAGTATTTAATAAAAGGGTTATTGATGTCAAATAAAACACTTGTAATTACAGGGGCAACAAAAGGTATAGGGAAAGCGTGTGCATACAGATTTGCTAAAGAGGGGATAAATATTGCATTTACTTACAACTCAAATGAAGAAGCAGCAAAAGAGATTGCTACTGATTTAGAATCAAAATTTGGTATAAAAGCTAGATACTATCCATTTAATATTCTTGAACCTGAAACTGCAAAAGAGTTATTTTTAGAGATTGACAAAGATTTTGATAAGGTTGATTATTTTATTTCAAATGCTATGATTTATGGTAGAGCAGTTGTTGGTGGATATAATAAATTTATGAAACTAAAACCAAGAGGATTAAACAACATCTACACAGCTACTGTTGATGCTTTTGTTACTTGTTCTCAACAAGCAGCAAAAAGAATGAGTAATGGTGGAGCAATAGTATCTTTAAGTTCAACAGGAAACCTTGTATATATTGAAAACTATGCAGGACATGGTACAAATAAAGCAGCTGTTGAAGCTATGGTAAGATATGCAGCGACTGAATTAGGTGAAGCTGGTATTAGAGTAAATGCAGTATCTGGTGGACCAATCGAAACTGATGCATTAAGAGCATTTACAAACTATGAAGAGGTAGCTGCTAAAACTGCTGAACTATCTCCACTAAATAGAATGGGACAGCCTGATGATTTAGCATCTGCTTGTTATTTTTTATGTAGTGATGAAGCTTCTTGGATAACTGGTACTACACTTATCGTTGATGGTGGGACAACTTTTAAGAAATAATATTGTTAATAAAAAGTAAACAGTTTTACTTTTTTAGATATTATTGGCGAACAGTTGTAAATCAAGGATTTACCTGTAAGACTAGTGCGAACTAACGAAGTGTATTAATTTTACTGAACGAAGTAAAGTAAATTATTGTGAGATAGGAATATATGAACGAGAAAAATTTAAACCTACCAAATATCTTAGCAGGATTTAGGATACTTTTAGCTCCTTTGATGCTATGGTTTATGGTAGATCAATCTAACCCTTTATTTGATGGATGGCACCCTAGCTGGTTTGACTATTTTGCTGGGCTTATTTTTGTTATAGCCTCTGTTACAGACTTTTTTGATGGGTATATAGCTAGAAGCTGGAATCAGATGACAAAACTTGGAAGTATACTTGATCCACTTGCAGACAAGATGCTTGTACTTGCTGGATTTATTGGACTTTTAGTTATGGGAAGAGCTGGGGCATTTGCTGTTTTTCTTATACTTTCAAGAGAGTTTTTTATCACAGGATTAAGAGTTGTTGCAGTTGCTGAGGGTAAGTCAGTTGCTTCAACAATGGCAGGAAAAGTTAAAACTGTAGTTCAAATGATAGCTATAGGTTTTTTAATAATGGATTGGCCATTTGCCACTGAACTTCTATGGTTTGCAGTTATATTAACAATATATTCTGGATATGAATATGTAAGGGACTACTTTACATCTTCAACTTCAACAGAGGTAAAATAATGGGTTTTTTTACCTTTATAATTGTTTTATCAATTTTAGTTTTTATCCATGAACTTGGTCACTTTACAGTAGCTAGACTTCTTGGTGTTAAAGTTTATGTGTTTTCAATAGGTTTTGGTAAAAAGCTTATAACAAAACAGTGGAAAGGCACACAATGGACTTTCTCTCTTATACCACTTGGTGGCTATGTAAAAATGAAAGGGCAAGAGGATTTAAATCCTGCATTAGCAAATAATGATAGCGATAGTTATAACACAAAAACACCTTTTCAAAGAATCTTAATACTTCTTGCTGGTCCATTTGCTAACTTTTTATTAGCATTTATCCTATATATTTTGATTGGACTTTTAGGAAACAATCACCTATCTCCTACTATTGGTAAAGTTGTAGAGAATTCACCTGCTGCTATTGCTGGTATAAAAGTAAATGATGAGATTGTTAAAATAAATGACAAAGATATAAAAACTTGGGATGATTTAAGTAATATTATCAAAAACTCTAATGGTGCTTTAAAAGTATATATAAAAAGAGATGATAAGTTAAGAGGTTTGGTTATTCGACCTAAAGTTAGTGATTCACAAAATATGTTCAAAGAGAAGATACAAAAAAAGATGATAGGAATTGGTCCTGCTCCAAAGATTGTAACTATCTATTACTCTCCACTTGAAGCTATATCTTTTGGTTATGATAAAACTATAGAAGCTAGTAAAATGATATTTTTAGGGGTTCAAAAACTAATTCAAGGGATAGTTCCTAGTAGTGAGATAGGTGGAGTTATAAGTATCGGTACTGTTATATCAGATGCAAGTCAATCAAGCTTTGTAGCACTTCTTACGATTATGGCTCTTGTATCTGTAAACCTTGGAGTTTTAAATCTTCTTCCAATACCTGCCCTTGATGGTGGACATATTATGTTCAATATCTATGAGATGATTACAAAAAGAAAACCACACGATAATGTTCTAATTTACTTAACTGTTGTAGGTTGGGTTCTACTTCTTGGACTTATGAGTCTTGGACTATACAACGATATAAATAGAATTTTTGGCTAATTAAGTAAAGTGATGAAGATAAAATCATTTTCATTACTGGAGATTATATTTGCAATAGCTATCATATCAATTATAGCTATTGTAGCTATTCCAAAGCTTGGTGGCAGCCTAAATAAAGCAAATAGTATAAAAATAAAAAGTGATATAGTTCTCATAAGAGAAGGTCTAAATAGATATAAAAACAGCTCAATATTAGCAAACAATACAACAAAGTTAGAAACTTTAGAGGATGATAACAAACTATTATTTAACAAAATAATAAGCTATCCAATTGCTTCATCAAATATAAACAAAAGTACACATTGGAATAAAATATCAAATAGTAAATATCTTGTATGGATAGATTCAGATACTAGTTTGGTATTTAACTACGACAAATTAAACTACACTTTTGACTGTAATAAAAGAGATACTTACTGTAAAGAGTATAGTCAATAATTTATTAAAAATCTAAAGGACTTTTAATATCACTTTTATTTAGCTCTTTTATAACGTGCGTATATATCATCGTAGTTTCTATAGATTTATGACCTAGTAACTCTTGAATAGAGCGTATATCAGTTCCATTTTGTAAGAGATGTGTAGCATAAGAGTGTCTAAAAATGTGAGATGAAACTCTTTTATGAATATTTGCTTTTAATGTTGCTTGTTTTATATTTCTACCTAATGTTTTTTCTAATATATGATGTCGCATAATTAAATTTGATCGCGGATCAGTTGAACGATTTTTCATAGGAAATAGAAACTGCCATTTAAAATCTTTATTTGCATTTTTATACTTTTTTTCTAAGGCAAACGGTAATTTTATATAACCAAATCCTTCTTTTAAATCTTGATTATGTATATGTTGTACCTGATGAATATGTAAACTCAATTCATTTTTTAGTTTTAAAGGTAAAGGAACCACTCTATCTTTCTGACTTTTGCTATCATAAATATAAACTTTGTTATACCCAAAATCTATATCTTTGATTCGAAGAGATAAGATTTCATTCATTCTAAGACCACAGCCATACATCAAAGATACTACAAGTTTATAAGTCCCATTAAGATTATGTAAAATTATTTTAACCTCTTCAAGTGTTAGAACTACTGGTACTCTTTTTTTAGTTTTTGCTCTTAAAGCTTGGATATTTTTATCTTTTAATGAAATATTTAAGACCTGTTCATACAGAAATAGTAATGCAGAAAATGCTTGATTCTGCGTAGTTGGTGATACATTTTTCTTAACAGCAAGATGTGTAAGATACATCTCTATTTCATATTTATCCATATCTTTAGGGTGTCTTTTATTATGAAATATAATGTAATCTTTTATCCAATAAGTATAAGACTTTTCAGTTTTAATACTATAATGTCTAACTCTAATCTTTTCAACAACTATATCCAATAGCTTTTTATTTTGTACCATAAAATGTCCTTTTATTACTTGTATTTCATAGTAATAATACCAAAAATGTCCAACTATCAATGAAAACATTGCAATATGTCATATTTTTATACCATTTAAGTTGAAATAAGCGTGTTAATAGTACAATTGTGGGTAGTTATAAATAGTTAGATGATAGTTGCCATTGCAAAATCAATTTTATCAAATACCAATTACTTTTTAGATAAAATCAATAAAATACAAAATAGAGAGA
>JAYEOQ010000196.1:0-9641 GCA_034723215.1 Campylobacterota bacterium
GAAAATTATTTGAAGTGATGCTAAATTGATGCTAATTTATTATTTCGGAGCAATAAAAAAGGGCTGTAAAGCCCTTAATTACGGTGTATTAGTGACTATGAAACAGCTACTTCTACAGCTGTACCTTGCCGAGAACTACTGCAAAGGCTTCTATTGTCACGGTTGTCACGGTCTAATATGCTTATTAATTGTATGTATTGTTTCATTATTTACCCTAAATCATTTTTTAATGTTTGAAGATTATACTACTCATAACTAAGTTTCATTACTTCATCTTTTCCTTGATTGGGAGCTAATTTTGCATAGACCATCGTTTGTCCAACAGAAGTGTGGTCAAGTAATTTCATTACGGTATAAAGTGGTGTTCCCTGAATGGCGAGTAACGACCCAAAAGTGTGACGAAGAGTGTGAGTAACAACTTTTTCTCTTCTATCTGTAACACCCTCATTAAATGCACGGTCTAAAACAACTTGTAATCGTCTATTTATTGTTGAACGAGCTAATGCAGTTGATTTTCGCCCTACAACATAGGTTTCTGAACTTAGGTTTTCAGTCCATATTAGTAGTTCATCAGATAATTGCTTATTAATGTATCCTTTGTAGTTTCTGTTGCTTTTGTGATTAACGATACTTATGATACCACTCTCAAAATCTATATCTTTTACTCTTATAGTTAGAATTGATGATACTCTTGCTCCAGTTGATAGTGATAATTTCGTGAAAATAAGTAGGTCTGCCGTTACTGATGGCTTAGAATTACGATGAGTAGTAAATGAATTTCGTTCTCTTATATGCCACATAAGTGATTTTACTTCATCTAATGTTAGGTATCTTTGTCTTGCATTATCAGGATTATATCGTTCAACTTTGATTGGAGAAGCTGGGGATTTTATCTCTACCTCATAATATTTGTTGTGATACTTGTAGATTGTATGAATTAAATTAATCATATCATCTACTGTTTTTGGTGCTAATATTCGTTTTGTTTTTAATGATACTTTTTTAGAGAGAAGTATCTTCAAATCAAGAATATCCTTGACGGTAATCTCAATAAGTTTTTTAGTGCCTAAGTGTTCCTTGATGTTGTTCTTGTATCTACCTCTTGAGTTTCGTGTATCTGGTTTATGAGATATACTTTTAATGTAGTCATCAAAAGCTGTATTAAGTGTAATTTTACTCTGACCTACAAACTCTTTATTACTATCTGACATACGATTTGTCCTCTCTTTGGATGCCTTGGCAGCCGTCCAACCTTGAGATTTTGTTCCTAATGTGTCTTTTGTATGCTGACCACATAATCTATATGTGATAATGTAAGTAATATCTCCGTTCTTTTTTTCACGGATATAGACCCCTGTTTTATTTGTTCTAACCATTAAAATCTGCTTTCTTTTTAGCATCATTTTAGCATCATAGTAGTATAATCTTCAAACATTAAAAAATGATTTAGGGTAAATAATGAAACAATACATACAATTAATAAGCATATTAGACCGTGACAACCGTGACAATAGAAGCCTTTGCAGTAGTTCTCGGCAAGGTACTGCTGTAGAAGTAGCTGTTAACTAAGTTTTAAAACATATATAATCAAAGGGTAAAAGTTTCAACTTTTACCCTTTTTTAATTCATTCGATTTATTATTTCTTTTTTGATACAATATAACTATATAAATAAAAAGGTATTATAATTATGGCATTTTTAGGTTTAGATTTTATTATTTCATCGTTAATATGGTTGATTTTTATCTCTTTATTTTTATTTATATTTAGAGAAAAAATAAAAATGTTTTTTTATAAAGAGGGTACTTTTGATATTTTTATTTACAATTTAAAAGAGTATTTAAAAAAAACTTATCCTGATCTAAAATTTGATTTTTCTATTATAGAGAATAGTCTAAATGAACCAAATCCAAATGCAAGAAAATACCAGATATTAGATGATATAATCAATCAATATACAAACATAAAATTAAACAGTTCAAAATATCCACAAGCAACTCCTCAGAAACTACAATGGGGTAGCTATATATTTAATTCTGAACCTAATAGAGATAAATTACCTAAAGATTGGGTACAGAGAAAAAATGCACTTTTAATTAGAGATAATAAAAGATGCTTTAGGTGCAGTAAAGTATTAGATTTAAACTCAATACAAATATATATGATAAGAGATCTAACAAAAGGTGGAAAATATTTCTTAGAAAACCTACTTCCTATGTGTAAAGACTGTGATAAAATTTTAAATAAAGATAACCAAAAAGTAAATCATTTAGATATTAAACATGCTCTTTATGATCTTATTAAAAGCTCTACATAACTACAAAAATTTTACCTAACTACATATTTAACAAAATTTAGATAACATATCTTAATTAATCATACTAAACAAAGGAATTTTGATGACTATACTTGACGGTAAAAAACTATCAAATAAAATTCGAACAGAAGTAAAAAAAGATGTAGAACAACTACAAGAAAAAGGTATCACACCAGGATTAGCAGTTGTACTTGTTGGTGCAGACCCTGCTAGTGCTGCATATGTAAATATGAAAAGTAAAGCTTGTAAAGAGGCTGGTATATACTCTATTGCACATGAGATGCCAGAATCAATCTCTCAAGAAAATATCTTAGAAATTATAGAGATGATGAATAAAAATCAAAATATTGATGGTATTTTAGTGCAACTACCTTTACCCTCTCATGTAGATACTACAGCAATACTTGAAGCTATTGATCCAGCAAAAGATGTAGATGGTTTTCACCCATACAATGTAGGTAGAGTAGTAGCAGGACTTGATGGTTTTATACCCGCTACACCTTATGGTGTTATGGAACTTTTAAAAGAGTACAACATTGACCCAAAAGGGAAAAATGTATGTGTTGTAGGTGCATCAAATATTGTTGGTAAACCTATGGCTACACTTATGTTAAATGCAAATGCTACAGTTGAAATATGTCATATCTTTACAGATGATTTAAAAAAACATACTTTAAATGCTGATATTATTTGTGTTGGTGTTGGTGTAGTAAATCTTATCAAAGAGGATATGGTAAAAGATGATGTAATTATCATTGATATTGGTATAAATAGACTTGAAAGTGGAAAACTTACAGGTGATGTTGACTATGAAAATATTAGCCCAAAATGTTCATACATCACACCAGTTCCAGGTGGAGTTGGACCCATGACAATTGCAATGTTATTAAAAAATACTGTTAAATCTGCTCAACAAAGAAAACAGGAAGTAAATTAATGGATTCATTAAAAAAATTATATCATTGGTCTAGTTCTTGGACTGGAACTATTATAATAGTTCTTGGAGTTATATTTTTCCTTGCACAAGCTTTTGTTATACCTAGTGGAAGTATGAAAAATTCACTTCTTGTGGGAGATATGCTTTTTGTTAAAAAATTTGCCTATGGTATACCAACACCTAGAATCCCTTGGTTAGAGTTACAAGTGCTACCAGACTTTAATGATAATGGTCACTTAATAGAGGGTGATAAGCCACAAAGAGGTGATATAGTTGTATTTAGATACCCACATAACGAGAAAATTCATTATGTAAAAAGATGTGTAGCAACAGGTGGTGATATTTTATTTTTAAAAGATAAAAATCTATTAATCCACCATAAAGAGGGTAATAAATATATTGAAAAAAACTTTAAAAAAGAGCAAATTATAAAAATTGGAAATAGATTATTTGTTGTAAATCCATATAAAACGAAACATCCAGGTATCCATAATGATCCAAATGTTATAGAGACTCAAAATCAACCAACACAACTATTTAATACAATACCTATTATTGTACCAGATGGTGAGTTTTTCATGATGGGAGACAATAGAGACCATAGCAATGACAGTAGATTTTGGGGAACAGTACCTTATAAATTTATTGTAGGTACCCCTTGGTTTATCTACTTTTCATGGGATGAAAATAAAAAAATAAGATGGGACAGAGTATTTCAAACACCATCAAGCTTAGAAAATACAAAATATATAAAAAATACGCAAAATTTACAACATCAAGAGGGGATATATTAATGAAATATTTTATTGGAGCAGATCATGCAGGGATTGATATAAAAGCATTTGTAAAAGAGGTTTTTGAAAACTTAGGCCATGAAGTTGAAGACTTAGGACCATACAATAAAGATAGAGTTGATTATCCAGATTATGCACAAAAAGTTTGTGAAGCAGTTCTTGAAAATGAGGGTACAAAAGGTATCCTTATTTGCGGTACCGGTTTAGGGATGAGTATGGCAGCAAATAAATTTGATGGTATAAGAGCAGCACTTTGCCACAATGAATACAGTGCAGCGATGGCAAGAGAACACAACGATGCAAATATCCTTTGTTTAGGGGAGAGAGTATCTGGTCAAGGTATGATTGAAGCTATTATCAACTCTTGGGAATCACACGAATTTCAAGGCGGTAGACACTCAGGGAGAGTCCAAAAGATCAATGCGTTAACTAAAACGGGTAGTTGTAGAGTATAAAATAATTCTTAATAAGGATATAAAATGACAAGAACACCACCACCTTCAGATTGGGTAGTATATGCAGTAGTTTTAGGAACAGTTGCAGCTATGATGTTTGGAAAATACCTTATGGGTAGAGGCGACAAAAACGAAGTTATCAGCAAAAATGACAAATCTTCAAATAATAGTAAGAATAATATAGATGATAAATCCTAAAATAGTTGACTATATCTTTAGTTCTGCTTCTATTCAAAGGTGGAATGACTATCCCAGAATGGTTGATCTAGTTGAATTAGATAAGCAGGCACATAAATTTATCATAGCTTATTTTATAGCAAAACTAGAAAAAGATATAAATTATACACATTTGATAGAAGCTGGTATTTTTGAGTTTCTTAGACGGGTAGTTGTTACAGATATACGACCCGATGTATTTAGAAAAGCTTTACAAAAAAAAGGGGCTGAGATAAATGAGTGGGTTTTAGCTAAGCTTGAAAGTTCACTTATAGATATAGACAATGGAAACTTTTTTCAGAAATTCAAAGATTATTTAGAAGATGAAACTATGTACAAAAAAGAGAGATTTGTACTAAAAGCTGCATCATATTTAGCTACAAAATGGGAGTTTGGTATAGTTTATCAAACAAGCCAGTTTTTAAATGATATAGATGAAGTAAAAAAAGAGGTTGATGCTGAGATAGAGGACTACTATGAACTTATTGGTGTTCGTAAAATTGCTTTAAATAAAAAACTTGCTAAAGTTATAGACCTAAGCGGGCGGCTGCGATTTCAAAAAAGATGGGCTCAAACTCCAAGAATACCTGAAACATCAGTATTGGGACATATGTTAACCGTTGCGATTTTTGGATATTTTTACTCTATAAAAATAAATGCTTGTGAAAAAAGAGTACAAAACAACTTTTTTGTTGCACTTTTTCACGATTTGCCTGAAGCTTTAACAAGAGATATTATAAGTCCTGTAAAATATAGTGTAGATGAGTTAGCTGATATAATTGCAGAGTACGAAGTAACTCAAATTGAAGATAAAATTATGCCATATATACCAGATGATATGAAAAAAGAGTTTTCATATATTTTAGGTCTTGATGAAAATAACTATAAAGATGAGTTTGAAAATAAGATCAAAGAGAATGGAAAAATAAAAGTTGTAGAAGATATGCAAAGCTATAACCAAGATAGATATGATGCAATAGATGGAAAAGCTTTAAAACAATGTGACAAACTATCTGCATTTATAGAAGCTAGTTTATCTATATCTCATGGTATTAAGTCAAAAGAGCTTGTAAATGGGAAAAGACAGATAATGGAGGGGTTTACCAAGATTCAAGGTGTAGACTTCAAAAAAATAGCACACTGTATTGATGAGGAGTTTTGTACAACAGGAAAAACTCAGACGAGAATGGATCTGTAGATGGATATAGTTATTGTTATTTTAATATTAGCTTTAATTATTGTCGGTTTTCTAATCTATCTTAACAACTCTAAAGCAAATCATAAATCATCAATTGTAAAAAAACATGAAATTATAGAACAGTATGAAGATGAACTAAAAACTATTTTAGATAAATATCAAAATGATGATAAAAGAAGAGTAGATGAAAAAAAACTTTTTTTACAAAAATGCAGCAGTGAGTTATCAAGAAACATCTTTTTCGACCCTAAAGAATCAAAACAAATTATTATGAAATTAGCTTCACTATAGATGCAAAAAGAGATATATTTTATAACTGCTACAAATACAGATGTAGGGAAAAGCTATGCCAGTGAAGTTTTTTTAAACAGATTTGCTAAAGATGGTAAAAAAGTAGGTTACTACAAACCAATAGAAACAGGTGTAACTACTACACCTCTTGATGGTACAAAGCTGCTAGCTGTAACAAAACAATTAAATCCAGATTTTACACCAACTTTAGATGATGTAGTACCGTACCAATTCAAACTGCCAGCAGCGCCATTTGTTGCAAAAAACAATACAACTATTGATATAGATTTTATCATACAAAATACAAACAAACTTTTAAAACAGTGTGACATACTTATAGTTGAGGGTGCTGGAGGATTGATGGTACCAATTGAAAGAAACTATTTTATAATTGATCTTATTTTAGAGTTTCAAAAAGAGTTTAACTCAAAAACTATACTTATATCACCCAGTAACCTTGGAAGTATAAATGACACAATGCTATCTCAAAAAGCTTTAGAGAGTTACAATATTAAATATGACTGGTATATAAACCTTTATAAAGACAAGAAAGAGTTTAAAGATGTTACGCTCCCTTTTTATAAAGTATATTTTCAGAACAATTTAAAGTTTTTACACGAGTAGCAAAGCTACTCATGATTTAATACACAGTGAAGTCTTGATTTACTAAAAACTTGCCCACTCATCATCTGAACTATTTGATACTACTGGTTTTATTTTTCCATTAGGTTTATTTAATACCTTGCGTGTAGTATCTTGTTGTTTATTAGATTTAGATATATTTTGTTTAGGTTCAACACTACTGCTAGCTTGAGTTCCCGTATCATGAGCCTTTACAGCACTTTTACCAATAAACTCTTTCTCATCCGCACTTGAAACAACTAATTTAGCTATCTTATCTGTTGTAATAGCTACATCATGTGTTTGTGAAGCTATAGCTGCATTTTCTTGTGTTTGCTTGTCTAGCGAGTTGATAGCATCATTTATTTGAACAATTCCAGTTTGCTGCTCTTTTGAAGCTGATTCTACATCTGATATTAGTTCTAATGTTTTAGATATTGATTCATTTAAGTGAGTATAACCATCTATCATATCATCTGCAATCTTTTTACCATCATTTGCTTTATCTCTAGCATTAGCTACAAGGGCTTTAATCTCGCCTGCTGCTTCAGCACTTCTTGAAGCAAGATTTCTAACCTCTTGAGCAACTACTGCGAAACCTTTTCCTGCTTCCCCTGCTGTTGCTGCTTCAACTGCTGCATTTAAAGATAAGATATTTGTTTGAAATGCTATTTGATCAATTACTGTTATAGCCTCACTTATAGATGTAACCTCTGTATTTATCTCATCCATAGCTGTTGTTGTTTTGTTCGCTAAGTTTTGACCTTTTGCTACTGAAACTTTTACTTCGTTTCCGTGAGATGCCATCGCTATTACATTTTGTGTTGTACTTGATATATTACTTGTAACCTCTTCAACTGCAGCAGCTGTCTCTTCTAGAGCTGCTGCTGCTTCATTTGAATTATTATTTAATAGATCAACATTTTTCAGTAAAACATCACTGCTGTTATCAAGTGTTAATCCATTTTGTTTATTATCAACCAACATCACTGTTATTGCACCGCCAAGTTCATTTACACCATTTGCCAGTTTTAGCAGATGCTCTTTGATACCATTATTTTTTACTTTATTTATATAGTTACTATTTGAGTATTGTTCTAAAATATCTAAAACACCATCAATATTAAGCTCCATAGTGTTACCCATCTTATTGATAACATCTTTTAGTTCATTTAAAGCTGGATTATTTGAATTTCCTGATATTCTTTGACACATATCACCAGACTCAAATTCACTCATTACAGTGATTCCCTCATCTATAAGTTTTCTTTCTGCTTCTATTCCATCTTTAGTTTTAGTGATATTTTGATTTACTACTTTTGCCATAGTTCCTATCTCATCATTAGAGTTATCATCTAATAAAGTTACATCACCATTTTCTCTATTGAGATATTTAAAGAAATTTAAAAGTCCATCTTGGAAGTTATTTAAAGGATTGATTACCCCTTTTATAATTACCATATATACAATAAAAGCAATAACTGTTAACAACACAAGAGATATAATAATCATAGAGTTTCTTATATAGTTTGGAGTGATTAAAACCTCTGCTTCATCTATCTCAGATAAAATAGCCCAGTTTAAGTCTTGTCCAATTTTAACAGGTGCGTAAGATGATAATACCGGATTGCCGTTATAATCTATCACTATTTTAGTATCTTTTTGACCTGCCAAAGCAGCTCTGCTGGCTTCTGTATCAGCCATAGCATTATTTGCAAATGAAGCTTTTAAACTATGACCTTTTGGGTCTAAGTAACTGTCACTTCTCATTAGTTTATCTTGCCCTACTAGATAATCCTCTTGTGAATCCCCATAACCTTCTCTAAACTGCATAATTTTATTTATACTTGCATCTGATATTTGAAATACTAAAATAGCTATTTTTTTATCATTAACATATACAGGCATTCCAAGAAACATTGCAGGTGCTCCTGCACTTGGTGCATAAGGTTTCATATCTATAAAAGTTGGTCTGTTATTTTGATTTGCTTTAACAAATGCTTCACCAAGACCACTATTTTTTAAATCCCCGGTTACTAAATTTGCTCCATAATCAGATTCTTTTGCTTGTGTATATATCACATGACCATCTGCTGGATCTATTAAAAAGATATCATAGTAGCCATAATCTTTTGCATAAGCTTGAAAAAAAGGCTCATGTGGAGCTGTGATCTTTTTTACAATTGGATTTGATACTGGAAACGAAGCTTTTGGATCAATGCTTAGTTTTGCGTCTAATCCATTTAAGTCATCAATCAAATCAACTATATTAGAACTTCTTGCTAATACTTTTATATCACCAATTCTCTCG
Organism: Campylobacterota bacterium; assembly: GCA_034723215.1. Classification (GTDB taxonomy): domain Bacteria; phylum Campylobacterota; class Campylobacteria; order Campylobacterales; family Arcobacteraceae; genus JAIOSF01. The sequence continues at coordinate 9,140 of JAYEOQ010000196.1, forward strand.
GCAAAAAAGTTTGATATCTGTTCAGCTTTGCTATCTCTGGCACTAGTTAACCCATCATAGCTTTTTTTCATTAAAGCATCTTTTGCTGTCGATACTGAAATAGTACTTAAAATTACTGCTAGTAAAACTAATCCCAACATTGTAATTGATACAATTTTTGATTTTATTGTCATATTTTGAAACATTTCATCTTCCTTGTTTTGTAATTATTATAGTCAGTATTTAGAGATAATTTGGCGAATCGTTTTCTCTAAATCTCGTATATTTAATAATTATAAATTAATATTATGTCTAATTTGTGTGTTTAGACATAGATTCTTAAATTAAATTAAAAAAGTATTGTTCTACTTTTCCAATAAAGTTAAAATTATACCATATAACAATCTCAGAATTCTCTCATTTGCTATTTTTTTGAAAGAAAAGAGTATTTTTTATACAATTATGATTTAATATTAAAGGGCTAGTTATAACTTTATTAAACTAAAGGCAACTCTATAAAAAA
>JAYEOQ010000197.1:0-9589 GCA_034723215.1 Campylobacterota bacterium
CCATTTCGAACCCAGAAGTCAAGCTCCTCATCGCCGATAATACTGCAGGGTCCCCTTGTGGAAACGTAGGTCGCCGCCAACTTCTAAGGTGTTTTTTTTACTCAAATTTTAATTTACTATTTTTTATCAAGCATTAACTTTATATATATTTGTTTTTTAGCTTTATTTTTATTCTTGAATATATCTATTTTTTAATATTATTCAAATTATGGAAAGTTTTATTGATTAAGATTTTAATAAATCTTTTAGGCTCTCTTGAGGATTTTTACCATCTAAAATTAATTTTACTTCATTAGCTATTGGAGTATATATATTATTTGACTCAGATAATTTATATATAGCTTGAGATGTCATAACACCTTCAGCAACTTCTCCAAGCTCTTCTAAAATTGTTTCTAATGATTTATTTGCAGCTAAACCTAATCCAACTCTAAAATTACGACTAAGTGTACTTGAAGCAGTTAAAAATAGATCTCCTGCTCCAGAAAGACCTATAAATGTATCTTTATTTGCACCATAAAACTCTCCAAATCTTTCCATCTCGACTAAACCTCTAGAGATTAAACTTGCTCTAGCATTTTGCCCAAGACCTAAACCGTCAGAAATTCCACTAGCTATAGCCAATACATTTTTATATGCACCAGCAACTTCAGCACCAATAACATCATTACTATAATATGTTTTTATAAAAGTGGGGAAGAAATGATTGAATTGATCATAATATTCTTTTGAGGTAGAATTAAGAACTAATGCGGTTGGAAGTCCTTTTATAACTTCACTTGCAAAAGATGGACCTGATATAAAACCAAGATTTTTTTTTGGTACAAATTGTTCATAAATATCTTGTAAAAAAGAACCAGAATTTGCTTCAATACCTTTTGCAGCAACAAGAACTTTTTGTCCATTATATTTAAAGTTTTTAGTTAACCAATCTCTTATTGATTGAGATGGAATAGCTATAATTAAATATTCACATTTAAGTGCTTCTTCTAAAGATACAAAGTTTTTAATATCTTTAGTAGTTCTACTTGTAATAAGGCATTTTTGGTTTTTATTTAAAGCATAGTGTAATGCTTGTCCCCACTTCCCAGCCCCTATTACGCAGATAGAACTCATAATATTATGATAATCTCTCTTTTAAAAGTTCACTTACTTTTTGTGGATTAGCAGTACCTTTACTAGCTTTCATTGTTTGACCTACAAAGAAAGCAAACATTTTTTCTTTTCCACCTTTATATTCTGCTACTTTATCTTCATTATTTAATAAGATTTCATCAATCATAGTTAATAATGCTCCATCATCGCTAACCTGTTTTAGTCCAAGTTTTTCAATAACTTCATCAACTGTTTCATTGTTTTTCATTAGATAATCAAGTACCTCTTTACCAGCTTTACCAGAAATACTACCATCTTCGATTGCTTTTACTAATAAACCTAGTTTTTTTGCATCTACAGGGGATGTTGTTACATTTACACCATCACTAAATCTACCTTGCAATTCAACAGTAAGCCAAGTAGTTGCCATCTTTCCACTAATACCACAACTCATCATATCTTCAAAGTATTGTGCCATCTCCTTAGTAGAGCAAATTATACCTGCATCATATGTTTTTAGTCCAAAATCATTTACAAATCTAGCCTTTTTAGCATCAGGAAGTTCCGGAATTTGTGAATATTTTTCTATCATATCATCTGTAATAATTACAGGTAATAGGTCAGGGTCTGGAAAATATCTGTAATCAGCAGCATCCTCCTTCCCTCTCATACTTCTAGTCTCTCCAGAATCTACATCATAAAGTCTAGTCTCTTGAACAACCTCTTGCTCATAAACACCATCCTCCCACGCTTCAATTTGTCTTTGAACTTCATAAGCGATAGCTTTTTCTATAAATTTAAAACTATTCATATTTTTAATTTCACATCTTGTATAAAGTTTATTATCACCTTTTGGTCGAATAGAGATATTTACATCAGCTCTAAAACTCCCCTCTTGCATATTTGCATTTGAAATATCAATATATCTTACGATTGAATGTAGTTTTTTTAGGTATAAAATTGCTTCTTCACTACTTCTCATATCAGGTTCAGATACAATTTCAAGTAATGGTGTTCCTGCTCTATTTAAATCAACTTTTGAGTGGTCACCTGAATGTGTACTTTTACCAGCATCATTTTCTAAATGAGCTCTTGTAACACCAATTTTTTTACTAGAACCATCTTCAAAATCAATAACAATCTCACCAAGTCCTACAACAGGAACTTCAAATTGTGATATTTGGTAACCAGTAGGTAGATCTGGATAAAAGTAGTTTTTTCTGTTAAATATAGATTTTCTATTTATTTCAGAATTAATAGCAGTACCAAGTTGAATAGCTTTATGAACAGCCTCTTTATTTAAAACAGGTAATGCACCAGGAAGCCCTAGACAAGTAGGGCATACATTTGTATTTGGTTCTGCCCCAAAACTTGTAGGACAACTACACCATAACTTACTATTTGTATTTAACTGAGCATGAACTTCTAAACCTATTACTACTTCAAACATCTATTTTATTTCCTTTTATTCTATTAATTTATTATTATAACCAAATTTATACAAATTATTTTAGTATCTGTATATTTGCAGTTATCTTTAATGTTTCAAAATATTCTTTTAGATAATTTTGTTCTCTTATTTTCATGATGCTATTAAAGATTTGTTCTTTAACATTTTTATAACTTAAACTCTTTACATCACTTTTATTTGTAATAAAAAACATATTATAGTTTTTATTTTGTGCAAACACTACACTAAACTCTTTTTTATTTGTAGAATTTAATATATATTTAACCTGTGGTGTTAGTTCTGATTGTTTTAATCTCATTTTTTGAACTATTATATCTTCATTTTGCAACATTGGATTTGTTTTTAGTTGATTTAATAGTTTTTTACTTTTTGATACATATGCAATTAAATCAATTGTATCTGCTATTTTAAAAATATTTTTATTGTTTTCATAGTAAATTTTCATATCTTCATCATTTGCTATTTTCAACTTACCTTTTGCAATTTTAGAGATTAATTTTTGGTGAAGAAGTTGCTTTCTAATCTGTAATGTAAATAACTCATAATTTTGCTGTTGTCTTACTAATGATTTAAAATCTAATGTATCCATATTGTTTTGTTTAGCTAATCTCTTTATATGATTATCTATATCAAAAATATCTACAGTGATATTATGTTTTTTTAACTCTTGATTATATAGTGTTTCATCCATAAGTTTTTCAATAGCTTGTTGTTTTGTTAAGTTTTCATTTACCATTTTTAAGTCAATATCATATAATGTTATTGGAGTGTCGTTTATTATAATTGCTATTGCGTTAACTAAACTTGCATATGATAATGTTGTAGTTAGTAGTAACCCTAATATATATTTTGTCATCTTCTGTCCTTAAATTAAAAACTTATTTTACCATAAAGATAGTAAAATCATTCTCTAAATAATTTTCTTTTGTTATTATATTATTTGTGTAAATTTTACATATCTCTAATATCTCATATTTTTTAATTTTATTAAATGTAATATTCTTTAAAAAATTAAAAATAAAACCTTTTTTTGAGCTATTGAAACATCTCTCAATAAATATTTTAATCTCATTTAATGTTAGTATATTTAAAGCACCACTGCTTGTGTAATAGTCTGCCTCAATTAGTTTATCATATAAAATATTTTGTTTATAAAAATCTTGATTTGGAAATCTTTTTTTAGATATAGTTATCATATCCTCTTCGCAATCAACACCAATAAATCTTTTGGGTGTTCTATTGTTGTTTAAAAGGTAGTTATAATACTCCCCAAACCCACAACCTACATCAACTAAACTTGATGATTTAATATCTTTTTTTATTAGTTTTGTAATTATCTCAAATCTTTTGTATTGGGTATACTTACTGTTCCAATGCACCCCTTGGGCAGATACACCAAACTCTTCTATTGCGTCTTTGTAAAACTTCTTATTATCCATTTTATAATTGTTCTATTGCAACATTATTTTCTTTTAAAAATCCTGTAACTATATCTGAATTTGTATGTTCATAGGCTGTTTTATATACAATCCTTTTAATTCCACTTGCAATTAAATTTTTACTACATTCACTACAAGGTTCAAGAGTTACATATATGGTTGCATCTTCTATACTTATACCTTTTCTTGCTGCCCAAATTATAGCATTCATCTCTGCATGAATTTCATAAGTTTTTGACCATTCATGGTGGTCTTTAGTGTATTCTCCATCCCAATGTTCTACACAGTTCGTATACCCTGCTGGTGTACCATTGTACCCTGTACTTAATATTCTACCATCTTTAACAATTACTGCACCAACTTGTTTTGAAACACACTTGCTAGCACTTGCAATCTCAATTGCAATATTAATAAAATTTTGATCACTAATCATCTAGATACCCTTTATCTAATTTTTCTAATAAAAACAACTTTTAAGTAATGACTATTTTTAAAATCTTTTGGAACACCAAATATCTCTTCTATTTTATAGTCACCTTTTAATTCCTTAAAAGCTTTATCTATAAAGCCTTTAAAATCATTCATTGTTAAATTTGCATAATTTGTAGAAGCAGCAATTACACCATTTTTTTCAGTTATCTGTATAGCCTCTTTTAGAAGTTTTACATAATCTTTAGCAACGCTAAATGTGATCTTTTTAGTTCTTGCAAAACTAGGTGGATCAAGTACAAGTAAGTCAAATAATAAGTTTTTCTTAACTGCATATTTAAAATAGTGAAAAACATCTTCTACAACTATAGATTGTTTCTCTAAATCTATATTATTAATTTGAAATTGTTCTTTTGTTTTAGATAAACTTCTTTTTGCTAAATCAACACTTGTGGTTTTTGTAGCTCCCCCTAAAGCAGAACTTACTGAAAATGCACCTGTATAAGAGAATGTATTTAGCATAGTTTTACCTTCAGAATATTTATCTCTAATAGTTTTTCTAACATCTCTTTGGTCTAAAAATATACCAACCATCGCCCCATCATCTAGATGTATAGCAAAGTTGATATTGTTTTCTTTTATAATCAAAGGTGATGGTGCTTCATCTCCACAAATAAAATCAGGTAAATCATCTGGGTCTTTATCGTTTGAACTAAATTTTTTCTTTTGATATATACCTTTGTAAAAGGGAGATAATTTTAACTCTTTTACTATCTCTTTTTTCTTTTGATAAGCAGTTGTATTGAACCAAGTGATTAAATAGTAACCATCAAAAAAATCAATAGTTAAACCATTTATACCATCCCCATCACTATTAAAAATACGAAATGCTGTAGTTGTTTCATCATCAAATAAAAACTTTCTATATTTAATAGCTGACTTTATTTTAGATGGTATATTTTGTTTGCTACTCACTAATTTTACTTATTAACTCTTTAGCTTTCTCTAATGCAACTTCACTACTATCTTTATCAAAAGTAAGTGCAACTGCCATCCTTCTTCCAATATGAGATTGAGGTTTACCAAAAACTCTAACAAAAGAATTTTGTGTAAATAAAGAAGATTCAATATTTAAAGTGGGTGTAAAAGTATCTGTTGTAGATTTATATGCAGCACTTGCACCAGCTCCATAATCAATATAGTCAAGTGGTAACCCAAGTATTGCTCTTATATGAAGTGCAAATTGTGTTTGTGATTGTGTAATCATAGTAACCATACCTGTATCATGTGGTCTAGGGCTTACTTCACTAAAGTAAACATCATCGCCTTTAACAAATAGTTCAACACCAAATAGTCCTCTACCACCTAGCCCATCTGTAATTTTTTTTGCAACATCGATACTTCTTTGCTTTGCTAATTCAGACATATTCATAGGTTGCCATGAAAATACATAGTCACCATCTTTTTGAATATGACCTATTGGTTCACAAAATGTAGTACCTGTTTCATTTCGTACTGTTAAAAGTGTAATTTCATAATCAAAATTGATAAACTCTTCAACAATAAGTTCACTAGCATCACCTCTAGCTTCTTTTGCTATCTCCCAAGATTCCTCTAAATTATCATCACTTTTTGCAACACTTTGACCATGACCACTACTACTCATAACTGGTTTAATTACACAAGGAAATCCAATTTTTCCCGCTGCCTCTTCCATCTCATCAAATGTTGAAACAAATTCATATTTTGAAGCAGGAAGATTTAGATCTTCACAAGCAAATACTCTAATATTTTTTCTATTCATTGTTTTATTTACAGCTTCTGCATTTGGAATTACATTAAAACCCTCTTTTTCGGCCTCAAAAAGTGCAGATATACTAATAGCTTCAATTTCTGGTAAGATGAAATCTGGTTTCTCTCTTCTTATAACATCAAGAACTTCATCTTCATCTTTCATATTTATCACATATGATTTGTTTGCAACCAAATGTGCAGGAGCATTTGCATAGCTATCAACTGCTACTGTTTCCAATCCTAGTCTTTGAGCTTCAATAACTACCTCTTTTCCTAATTCTCCACTACCTAATAATAATATTTTTGTACTATTGGCTTTTAAAGGTGCTGTAAATTTCATCTGATTAATCCCTAATAATTTTATAACTATATTTTATTATATCTATGGTTAAGACTTTATTTAGTATAATTATTGAAATTTAATATATAAGGAAATTGAATATGGGAATGCCTAGTGGAATTGAACTATTTATAATCATCGCAGTAGTAGTACTATTGTTTGGAGGAAAGAAAATACCAGAGCTTATGAAAGGTCTTGGAAAAGGTATAAAAGACTTTAAGGGTGCAATCAAAGAGGATGAGCCAACTGATATGGCTACAAATGATAAAAAAATTGAAGATGATAAGGCTACAACAACTTCTACTTCAACAACATCTGAAAACAAAACTACAGTTTAGTAGTTAGGATTATATTTAGTGCAAAATATTGTAAAAAAATATATTGAAGATATTTTAGAAAAGCAAATTGTTTTAGAAAAACCAAAAGATATATCTCTTGGTCATTTTGCAACACCTATTGCATTTTCTATGGCAAAAGAGTTAAGAAAAAATCCTATGATGATAGCCCAAGAGTTAGCTTCAAAGTTTAACGAAAGTGAAATGTTTGAAGAGGTTACCTCTGTTAAGGGTTTTGTTAACTTTAAACTTTCTAATCAGTTTTTATTATCACAAGTTGATGTTGCTTTGTCTTTAAAAGAAGATTTTGCTAAAGGTGATAAAAAAGATGAATCTATACTTTTAGAGTTTGTAAGTGCAAACCCTACAGGTCCTTTACATATAGGTCACGCTAGAGGTGCTGTATTTGGTGATGCTCTTTTAAAGGTTGGTAGATATTTAGGCTATGATATAACAAGTGAGTATTATGTAAATGATGCTGGTGCTCAGATGAATCTTCTTGGTTTATCTGTATATCTTGCTGGGAGAGAAACTATTTTAAAAGTTCCTGTAGAATATCCTGAAAAATATTATAGGGGTGAATATCTTTTTGATATAGCAAGACTTTGTGAAGAGAAATTTGGAAAAGAGATTTTTGAAGATGCTTCACGAGATAATGAATTAGCACAATTTGCAAAAGATGAAGTTATTGCACTTATAAAAAGTGATATGTCTGATTTGGGTGTTGAATTTGATGGTTATATAAGTGAAAAATCTTTATATAGTTCTTGGGATGAAACAAAAACTGTTCTTGAATCAAATGGAAGTATTTATAAAAAAGAGGGAAAAGATTTTATTAGATCAACTGATCACGGTGATGATAGTGATAGAGTTGTTGTAAGAGAAAATGGAATTCCAACATATTTAGCTGGTGATATTATCTATCATAAGCATAAATATGACAGAAAATATGATAGATATATAAATATTTGGGGTGCAGATCACCATGGATATATAAAAAGAGTTAAAGCAGCTATTGAATTTCTTGGAAATGACTCATCTAAATTAGAGATTATATTATCTCAAATGGTGGCACTACTTCAAGGTGGACAACCATATAAAATGTCTAAAAGAGCTGGAACAGTTATACTTATGAGTGATATAGTTGAAGAGATTGGTGCTGATAGTTTAAGATTTGTATTTTTAACTAAGAAAAGTGATACACACTTAGAGTTTGATATAGATTTATTAAAAAATAATGACTCTTCAAACCCAGTTTTTTATATAAATTATGCACATGCAAGAATAAATCAACTATTTAAAAAAGCTGAATTGATACCATCAGATGTTAAAGAAGCATCAATTGATGGTATAAATCAAGATGCAAAAGATTTAATGTATGAAGCTTTACTTTTAGGTACAGTTTTAAATGAGGCTTTTGATAAAAGAGATATGCAAAAAATCACAGATTATTTACATAGTTTAAGTGCCTCTGTACATAAATTTTATAATGAACATAAAATTGTTGGATTAGATCAGCAAAATCAGTATTTAAAGATTTTAAGTATGGTAGCATTATCTATAAGAACTGGATTAAAAGTTCTTGGAATAAAAGCAAAGGATGTGATGTAATGAAGTGGGTAATAATAGCAGTAGTTGTTGTAATTGGTTATATGATTGTAACTGGCAATATGGGTGGTTCTAAAGGTGCTACACAAAATTATGCAGATGTGATGAGAAGTAAATAACTATGAAATGGTTTATCATAGTTTTTGTGGGTGTTATAGTGTATATGATAGCTACAGGAAATATGGGAGGAGCTAAAAAAGCAACTCAAAATTATGTTGATGTTATGAATCAAGGTAGAAAACCTTATACACAACAAGATGCAAAACCAGCAGTTGTGCATGAATATATTAAAAATAAAGAGAAAGGGTCTGTAAAGTAGTTTAGAACTACTTTAATAGCTCCTCTTTATAAATATCTTCGTTAAAAGATACCAATAACTTATCATCTCCATATTCTAAAATAGGTCTTTTTAAAAGCATATTCTCTTTACAAAGCCAATCAAGTTTCCCGTTTTCATCAAGATTCAAATCTTTTAATTTTAAATCTCTATATTTAGTTCCTCTATTGTTAAACAATATATTTATATCTATTTTTGAACCAAAATATTTTACTTTTTTACACTCTAATGGTGTTGCTCTAAAATCTATAAAATTATACTCTAAATCATTCTCTTTACAAAACTTTATAGCTTTTCTTACTGTACTACAAGTTTTAATACCATAGATATTTATCATGGAATCTATTCTATAATTGCAGGAACTACAAAGCAGTTCTCTTCTGTTTTTGGAGAATTTTTCATAATAGATTCAGCTTCACCATCAATTTTACTAGAAATATCTTCTCTCAACGGCTGACCGCCAGAAATTGTTGTAAATGTTGCATCTACAGAACTAACATCAATCTCATTTAAATTTTCAACAAATTTCACTATATCAGCTAACTCTTTACCTATTAAATCTTTTTTTTCATCATCTATATCTAGAGATGAAAGTTTTGCTAGTTTATCAACTGTTGTATTATCTATAATCATTATTTTCCTTCGTATAATACATTTATCGTTCAATTAGTTAAAATAAGAACGAGTTCATTAAAACTCATAGCTCTCACAAAGGTTAATAATAAACAAGTTTTTTTCCTT
>JAYEOQ010000198.1:0-9576 GCA_034723215.1 Campylobacterota bacterium
TATTAATCATAAATTTGGCTATTTAGATATTGAATTTGATTTAAAAAAAGGATTAAAATCTTATTTTGATAGTATAGATAAAAAAGTATCATGGAAGCATATTTTTAGCAAATATTCGATAGAATTTAAAAAAAGTAGAGATATGAAAACAACTATTGGTGATAAAAAGGTGCTGTTAAGTGGTGCAATTTTAAATAATGATGGTTCAATATTTATAGATAATAAAAAGGTATTTAGTTTAAGATGACTCAAGTTATAACTATCGCAAATCAAAAAGGTGGAGTAGGGAAAACTACAACGGCAGTAAATTTAAGTGCTGCATTAGCTATTGAAGGTAAAAAAGTTTTACTAATAGATGCTGATCCACAATCAAATGCCACTACAAGTCTTGGATTTCATAGGGATTCTTACGAGTATAATTTATATCATGTAATGCTTGGTACAAAAGAGTTAAATGATATTATTTTAGATGTAAAATCTATAGAAAATCTTTTTGTAGTACCATCAAATATAGGTTTAGTAGGGATTGAAAAAGAGTTTTATAAAAATACAAAAGATAGAGAGTTGGTTTTAAAAAGGAAAATAGATCAAATAAAAGCTGATTATGATTTTATAATAATAGATTCACCTCCGGCTCTTGGACCATTAACAATAAATACATTAAGTGCTGCAAATTCTGTTCTTATACCTATTCAATGTGAGTTTTTTGCATTAGAAGGGTTAGCTCAATTATTAAATACAATTAAACTAATAAGACAAACAATAAACAGACAACTAGAGATAAAAGGTTTTTTACCAACTATGTATAGTGGGCAAAATAATTTATCAAAACAAGTTTTTGCAGATTTAGCAAAACATTTTGAAAATAAACTGTTTAAATTAAATGATTCCTCTTATGTTGTAATTCCTAGAAATGTAAAATTAGCAGAATCTCCTAGTTTTGGAAAACCAATTATGCTATATGATTCAAAATCAAGTGGAACAAAAGCATATACAAATTTAGCAAAATCAATATTAAAATAAAAATTGGAGGTGGATTATGGCATTAGGTAGAGGACTTGGTGAGCTTTTAGGTGAAATTGAAACAGCTTACGAGGGAAATAATAATCCATCACATAGTGATATTCTAATATTAGATATAGAAAAAATAAAACCAAACCCATATCAACCTAGAAAAATTTTTAATGAAGAGAAGCTTCAAGAGTTAAGTGATTCTATTTTAACAAATGGACTACTTCAACCAATCGTAGTAACAAGAGATCAAGGTCAGTTTTTACTTATTGCAGGTGAAAGAAGACTAAAAGCTTCAAAACTAGCCTCTTTAGATACTATTAAAGCTATAGTTATAGATGTAGAAGATATAAAATTAAGAGAGCTTGCATTAATTGAAAATATTCAAAGAGATGATTTAAATATTATTGAGATTGCATATTCATATGCTGGATTGGTAAATGATTATAATATTACACATGAAGAGTTAGCAAAATTAGTTTCAAAAAGTAGAAGTAGTATAACAAATACCTTACGATTATTAACATTAAGTAATTTTACACAAAAAATGATAGGCAGTGATAAAATAACATATGGTCATGCTAAAGTATTAGTTGGGTTAAGTGAAGAGGATCAAAAAATTATTGTAGAGTCTATAATTGGTCAAAAATTAAGTGTAAGAGATACTGAAATTTTAGTTAAAAAACTAAAAAATGAAACAGTAGATTTAAAAACAAATAATGAAAAAAATAATTTTGACTATTCTTTACTAAATAATGTTGCAGCTAAACTTAAAAATAGTAATTTAAATGCACAATTTGATAAAAATTATTTCAAAATCAAAATTAACTCCCAAGATGATATAGAAAATATCATTAACTATTTCCAATAGTAACATTGTCTAATATATAATCATACTTAATAAAAATTATAGGTTTCTTTTGGTATAATTTGCTTAAGTTTTAGTGTAACTAAACTGTAAAAATTGTATGGAGAAATAAATGTTAGACATAAGTCCAATATTGCTACTTAGTTCAGGTATCGTATTTTTGTTAGTGCTTGCTAGACTGAATAGTTGTCTTTACAAGCCTTTATTTAAGCACATGGATGATAGAGACAATCAGATTAAATCTGATATGGAAAACGCTAAAAACAATGGTGCTGATGTAGGTGGTATGCTTGAGGAAGCTAATAATATAATTGCTCAAGCAAAAAAGGAAGCTCTTTCAATTCGTGAAAAAGCTAAATTAGATGCTAGTGAAGTTGCTAATGTTAAACTTTCAGATTATAAAGTGACAATGGAAGATAAATATAACGCTTTTATCATTACTTTAAATGAAGAAAAAGTTTCATTAGAAAAATCATTAGTTTCACAAATGCCTCTATTTAAAGAAGGCTTAAAAGCTAAGCTAAGCTCAATATAAGGTGGTGAAGGTATGAAAAAAATTTTATTTGCACTATCTGTAGTTGTGCCGTTATCTTTATTTGCAAGTGATGCAAATGTTGAAACAGATATATTAGAAAGAACTGTTAACTTCTTTATTTTCGCAGCGATAATTTATTATCTAATAGCGGATAAAGTAAGAATATTTTTTGCTGATAGAACTAAATCTATTCAAGCTGACTTGGATAGAGTTGAAGATCTATTAGAAGCTTCTAAAAAAAGTGTTGCAGATGCAAAACTTGAAGTTGAAAATGCAAAAAAGATTGCAAGTGAGTTAATTGAATCTGCTAATAATGATGTTGATGCGATTAAGAAAAAAGTAGAAGTTGCTTTAGAGCAAGAGATAGCTTTTCTTACGAAGAGTTTTGATGAGAAATCAGAGCTAGAGACAAGAAAAGTTAAAAAAGAAGTGGTTCAAAATGTTCTTGACCAATTGTTAAGTAATGAGAATATCGAATTATCTCAAAATGAGTTAACAAATATTATCTCTAAAAAGGTTGCTTAGATGATTGATTTAGTAGCAAAAAGATATGTTAAAGCTTTAATGTCAGATATTGACAATAACAGCTTATCATCTATATATAATGAATTAAATATAGTTTTATCTGCATATTCAAGTGATAAATTTTTATTAATTATATCTTCAACTGATGTTTCTGTTGAAAAGAAAATTGATTTAATCTTATCGTTTATTGATAATGTTAGTGATACAACTAAAAGTTTAATAAAACTATTAGGTGAGAAAAAACGGTTAGATATTATCCCTTCAATCGTTACTATTTTGAAAAGTGAATTAGCTGTTTTAAATAATTCTTACACTGGTGTAATATACACAAATGTAAAATTAGATGATTCAGAAGTTGCAAGGTTAAATTCGCAATTTGCAGCAAAATTTAATGTAAGTTTAGAACTTACTCAAAATGTATGTGACTATGATGGTATAAAAGTTGATATCGATGGACTTGGTGTTGAGATTGGTTTTTCTAAAGAAAGATTAAAATCACAAATGATTAATCATATTTTAAAAGCAGTTTAGACACTTTAGGCGTCTTTCCTAATTAAAATAAAATAAAAATTAAAGGAGAAGTTGAATGAGTACAAAAATTCAAGCTGATGAGATCAGTTCTATAATAAAAGAAAGAATTGATAATTTTGAATTAAATGTAGATGTCAATGAGACAGGAAAAATCATATCTTTCGCAGATGGTATTGCAAAAGTTTATGGATTAAACAATGTAATGGCTGGTGAGATAGTTGAGTTTGAAAATGGTGCAAGAGGTATTGCATCAAACTTAGAAGAAGCTGCTGTTGGTATTGTTATTTTAGGTTCTAGTGAAGGTTTAAGAGAGGGTACAAGTTGTAAAAGACTTGGAGAACTTTTAGAGATTCCTGTTGGACCTAATACATTAGGTAGAGTTGTAAATGCACTTGGTGAGCCAGTTGATGGTAAGGGTGTTATTGAAGCTACGGAAAAAAGATTATTAGAAGATAAAGCACCAGGGATTATGGCTAGAAAATCTGTTCATGAACCATTACAAACTGGTATTAAAGCTATTGATGCACTTGTACCAATTGGTAGAGGTCAAAGAGAGCTTATTATTGGAGATAGACAAACTGGTAAAACAACAGTTGCAATTGATGCTATTATTAACCAAAAAGGGCAAGATGTAAAATGTGTATATGTTGCTATTGGTCAAAAAGCATCTACTGTTGCTAATGTTGTTGGAGCTTTAGAAGCTGCTGGTGCAATGGAGTATACAACTATTGTAACTGCAAATGCATCTGAATCTTCTGCACTTCAATTCTTAGCACCTTATGCTGGTGTTGCTATGGGTGAATATTTCAGAGATAACGGTCAGCATTGTTTAATCGTTTATGATGATTTATCTAAACATGCTGTTGCATATAGAGAGATGTCTTTATTATTAAGAAGACCTCCAGGTAGAGAAGCATACCCAGGAGATGTTTTTTATCTTCACTCAAGATTATTAGAGAGAGCTGCGAAAGTTAATGATGATTTAGGTGGTGGTTCTTTAACTGCTTTACCAATTATTGAAACTCAAGCTGGTGATGTTGCTGCATATATTCCAACAAATGTAATCTCTATTACTGATGGACAAATATTCTTAGAAACTGATCTATTTAATTCAGGTATTAGACCTGCTATTAATGTAGGTTTATCAGTATCTAGAGTTGGTGGAGCTGCACAAATTAAAGCTACTAAACAAGTTGCTGGTACACTTAAGCTAGACCTTGCTCAATATAGAGAGCTTGAAGCTTTTGCACAGTTTGCTTCAGATTTAGATGCATCAACAAGAGCACAGTTAGAGAGAGGTCAACGGATGGTTGAACTTTTAAAACAAGGTGTTAATAAGCCATTGGTTATTGAAAAACAAGTTACTGTTTTATATGCTGGTGTAAATGGTTTCCTTGATGATATTGATCCATCGGAAATTGTTAAATTTGAGAAAGAGTTTCATGAATTTATTGAATCAAAATACTCAAGTTTAATAACTGATCTTAATGCGAAGAAAAAAGTTGATGATGATATTAAAGAGGTTCTTGAAACTGCAATAAATGAGTTTAAAACTATATTTAAAGCGGACTAAGGACAAATATTATGGCTAACTTAAAAGATATATCAAGACAAATTAAAAGTGTTAAGAATACACAGAAGACAACAAAAGCTATGAAGCTTGTTTCTTCTGCAAAGTTAAGAAGAACACAACAATTGTCAGAACAAGCAAAAAGTTATGCTTTAAAAATTAATGATATTTTATCTGAAATTGCTACAAAAATTAGTAAGGTTCAAGATGATGAAAATATTAATCGTGCTTTTGTTCCAAATGAAAATCCAAAAACAGTTGATATTGTTTTTGTAACAGCAGATAAAGGTCTTTGTGGTGGTTTCAATATGCAAACTATCAAAAAGATTAGAAATCTTATTGAAGAGTATACTAATAAGGGTGCTACAGTAAGATTAAGAGCTGCAGGAAGAAAAGGTATTGATTATTTTAATTTTCAAGGTGTAGATTTACATGATAGTATTGTTGGTTTAACTTCAGCTCCAACATATGAAAAAGCATCTGATTTTATAAAAAGTGCTTATGAAGATTTTAACAGTGGTACAACAGATAAAGTAATAATGGTTTATAATGGATTTCTTAATATGCTTTCACAAGAGTTAAGAACAAAAGATTTATTACCAATATCTTTAGATAATGTATCAATTGAACAAGAATCATCAATGCTAGATGTAGAACCAGATGATGATGAAGAGATTTTAAATGAATTAACTTCTAAATATGTTGATTTTAATATGTATTATTCGTTGATAGATTCTCTTGCAGCAGAGCATAGTGCTAGGATGCAAGCGATGGACAATGCAACAAATAATGCAAAAGAGAGAGTTAACGATTTAACAGTTGAATTTAATAAAGCAAGACAAGCAGCGATTACAACAGAATTAATTGAGATTATTTCTGGTGTTGAATCAATGAAATAAGAAAGGAATAGGATATATGGAAGGTAAAATTATTCAGATTATGGGTCCAGTTGTTGATGTTGAATTCGACGGCTACCTACCTGCAATCAATGATGCAATTGAAGTACCTGGTACTAAAGAGAGATTAGTATTAGAAGTAGCAGCTCATATTGGTGATAGTAGAGTTAGAACTATCGCTATGGATATGACTGAGGGATTAACAAGAGGTGCAAAGTGTATTGCAACTGGAGCTCCAATTATGGTACCAGTTGGTGAAAATGTACTTGGTAGAATCTTTAATGTTATTGGTGAACCAGTTGATGATGGTGCTCCTGTAGTTGAGGGTACTCCAACTATGTCAATTCATAGAGAAGCTCCTTCTTTCGAAGAGCAATCAACTTCAACAGAGATGTTTGAAACTGGTATTAAAGTAGTTGATTTACTTGCTCCTTATTCTAAGGGTGGTAAAGTTGGACTATTTGGTGGTGCTGGTGTTGGTAAAACAGTTATTATTATGGAGCTTATCCATAATGTTGCATTTAAACATGATGGTTACTCTGTTTTTGCTGGTGTTGGTGAAAGAACAAGAGAAGGAAATGACCTTTATTTCGAAATGAAAGATTCTAATGTACTTGATAAAGTTGCATTATGTTATGGTCAAATGAGTGAGCCTCCAGGTGCTAGAAATAGAATTGCACTTACAGGTCTTACAATGGCTGAATACTTCAGAGATGAAGCTGGTCTTGATGTACTTATGTTTGTTGATAATATCTTTAGATTTGCACAATCAGGTTCTGAGATGTCAGCTTTACTTGGAAGAATCCCTTCAGCAGTTGGTTACCAACCAACATTAGCAAGAGAGATGGGTGCTTTACAAGAGAGAATTACAACAACTAAAAAAGGTTCTATTACTTCAGTTCAAGCTGTTTATGTACCTGCGGATGACTTAACAGATCCAGCTCCTGCTTCTGTTTTTGCTCACTTAGATGCAACAACAGTTCTTAACAGAAAAATTGCAGAAAAAGGTATCTACCCAGCGGTTGATCCTCTTGATTCAACTTCAAGAATTTTAAGTGCAGATGTACTTGGTGATGATCATTATACTGTAGCTAGAGGTGTACAATCTCTATTACAAAAGTATAAAGATCTTCAAGATATTATTGCTATTCTTGGTATGGATGAGTTAAGTGAAGCTGATAAATTAGTTGTTGATAGAGCAAGAAAAATTGAAAAATTCTTATCTCAACCATTCTTTGTTGCTGAAGTATTTACAGGATCTCCTGGTAAATATGTTGAACTTTCTGATACAATCAAAGGATTTAAAGGTATTTTAAGTGGTGAGTATGACCATATGCCAGAAAATTCATTTTATATGGTTGGTGGAATAGATGAAGCTATTGCTAAAGCTGAAGGAATGAAAGCTTAATAGCTTACAAAGGTAAAAATTATGGATACAATTAAATTATCAATAGTTACACCAAATGGTGAGATTTTTAATGGTGATGTTAAAACAGTAACATTACCTGGAAAAGAGGGTGAATTTGGAGTTCTTCCAAGACATGCCTCTTTAGTATCATCATTAACTGTAGGTGTAATTGAGATAGAAAAAAAAGATGCAACAAAAGATATTATTGCGATTAACTGGGGACATGTAAAGGTTTCTGAAGAGGTTGTAGATGTATTAGTGGATGGTGCTATTTCTCTATCTTCTGATTCTGGTTCTGATATTTCAGTTAAACTAGAAGAGGCTAAAAAATTAGTTAATTCTGTTAAAGATTCTAATGTTTCTATGGCTGCAGTTGAAGCCAAGATTAACTCATTTGCATAATCAACATAATATATGTTTGACACATTATTAAATTATCTTGAAAATAGTAGTACAATATCAATTGTGGTATTGGTACTACTATCTATCTACTTTATACTTACTTTTTGGATTTTCTTATATAAATATTTTCAATTATTATCTGACATAACAACAGAAAAAGAGGAATTAAATTCGTTAGTATCAAGAGATGCTAAAGTAAACTCACTTTCAAGAGTTGGTCATTGTATTGGGCAAACTACAGTATCAAAAGAGTTTTTAAATGTTTGTGAAATATCGATAATCAGAGAAGCTAGTACTGGCGTTTCATGGCTATCAATAATATCATCTACTGCACCTTTTATAGGGTTGTTTGGTACTGTTATTGGTATTTTAGAATCATTTGCAAAGTTTTCTACAGTTAGTAAAGTTAGTTTTTCAACAATAGCTCCTGCTATTAGTGAAGCTTTAGTAGCTACTGCTGCAGGTATTTTTGTAGCAATTTTCGCATATACTTTTCATCAAATTATAATTAGAAAAATATATGAATTAAATACATATATAAAGTCACAAATAGATATCATAATAGCTAGGAATTAATAGCTATGTATGATTTTAATCAAAAGCCAGATTTAAATATTACCCCTTTAGTTGATGTTATGCTTGTTTTACTTGCAATACTGATGGTAACGGCACCTGTTTTGGAATATGAAGAGAATATTAATCTTCCTAAGGGTAGTAAATCAAAAAAAATTCAACAACATAAAAAAATTGATATACTTGTAAATAGTACAAGATCGATTATTATTAATAAATCACAATACAAATTTCTTAATTTTGCAGATAGTTTTATCTTATATGCTAAAGATAAAGATAGAGATACTCCAGTACATATAAGAGCTGACAAAAATTTAAAATATGAAGATGTAATATATATTTTAAAAACAGTAAAAGAAGCTGGTTTTTTTAAAGTTGCTTTGATTACAGATGGATAATAAAAATAATCTTATAACTTCTGCAATTGCAGCATTTTCTTTATATTTTCTTTTAATAGCTTTATTTTTATACTATTCAAAAACTAACAATATTAAAAAAATTAATATAGTTAAAAAACCAACTGTATTACAATTAGATATTATAATCGATACATCAAAAGTTGATGATAAAAAAGTTTTATTTAATGAGTTTTCAAAAAATAAAAAAACAGCTAAAAAAGTTGTAAAAAAATCTACCTCTTCAAGTGTGAAAAAAAGATCGAATCTAAAATCTCTTTTTGCAGATGTTAAAACAAATGTAAAGAAAGTTTCAAAAAAGAGAGTTTCAACTGTTAAAAAAAGTAGTATCTCTAGTAGATTTAAATCAAAATTTGAAAAAGAGAGAAAAGTGGATACTCTTAAATTATCAAAATTAGCCAATAATAAACAGCTAATACAAAATAAAAATATTGTAACAGAATCAAAAAATGAAAGTGATCCATATTTATCAGAAATAACAAGAATATTATCTAGCAGATGGAATCCAACTATTTTTAATAATGATTTAACTTCAAAGGTTTTAATATATATCTCATCTAATGGTAATTTTAGTTATCAGTTTGTACAATACTCTGATGATATGGGATTTGATGAGCAGTTAAAAAACTTTTTAGATAAAGAGAGTTTAAAGATATATCCTATAAATCCAAAAGAAAAATCTGTTACAATAGAGTTAATATTTAAAGCAAAACTAAAACCATCCTATAAAGAATAGCTTAAACGATTAGCTATTTTTTTAGGCATTACTTTATTGTTTGATTTTTTGAGCATTTTTTAACAAAGTGTTCAAATGATCAAATTAAAATTGATACATTTATTA
>JAYEOQ010000199.1:0-9504 GCA_034723215.1 Campylobacterota bacterium
AAATTTGATAACTCTTCTACAACACTTTTTCCCCAACTATGTTGTTTTGCTTTAATAGATATATGCTTTCCTATACTCCAATACAACTCAACTAAAGTAGCATTTATTTGTGCATAAGCTTTTTGTTTTGATGTTTGTATTTGACTTAGTATATCACTAAATTCATCTTTATTTTGTTTTTCTAGTTCTTTATTCATTTAGTTGTTGCTTTTTCAACTCATCTATATCTTTTTGAAGTTTTGCCATATTTGCTAAAAGAAGATCTATTTTCTCCTCTTCCCTGTCTAGCTGTTCATCTTTATCTTCATTTTGAATTTTTTCCATCTCACCAATAATAACAGCAACAAAAAGGTTAAAAAATACAAAAGCAGCGATGATAACAAAACTAACAAAATAGACCCAAGACCAACTGTAAAGCTCCATCGCTTCATACATAACATCTGTCCAGTCTTCAAAAGTAAGAACTCTAAATAGTGTTAGCATAGATGTTAAAAAGTCATTCCATAATCCAGATTTTAAATCAGCAAAAAAGAAGTTTCCAACAATCGCATAGATATAGAATATGATAAACATTAATATAACAATATCAACAATTGCAGGAATAGCTCCTATTAACATATCTATAATCTTCTTCAACTCTGGTCTTGAAGTTAAAAGTCTTAAAACTCTAAATATTCTCATAAGTCTAGCAATTGCTGCAAAAGATGAGTTTTCTAAAGGTATAAGTGTAATTACTACAATGATAAAATCAAAAATATTCCAGCCACTTTTAAAGAAATCTGTCAAATTTTTCTCTGCTGACATTTTTATAAGTATCTCTACTAAAAAATAAACAGTGATAAACATATCTAAACTATAAAAAAACATCCCAAATGGTTGAGCTACTTCTTCTATAGTTTTAAATCCTAATGCTGCTGCATAAAATAATATAATTCCTGTAGTAAGATTAGAAAACCATTTGGCATTTCTAATCTCAATAATTCTTGCTTTTAAATTCATTTTTTATTTACCCTTAACCTATTAAAACTGAACCAAGTAATCCAATCAGTCCACCAAATACTAACACTATATGTTTTTCAATTTTGTTGTAATATATCGTTTGTAAAATGTATTTTACTAAAAAAAGGTTTAACTTGGGATTTAGAAAAATAAGAGCAAAAAAATATAGTGGTATCTATGAATATTTTAAAGATAGTGACAATTATCAGAACAATCATTAAACTAAAATATGATATAATAGTTTAATCAACTTTACTATAGGGTATATAAAATGAAAAACTTACTAAACAATCTTTTTGAACTATCTAATAATAAATTACAAAATAACACTATAAAATATCATCGTTTTTTATACGATAAATTATTAGCAAGTGATTCAAAATTTAGTGGAGTTTATGGTTCAAGAGGTGTAGGAAAAACAACATTACTACTGCAAGTTGCCAAGTCTTTAAAATTTAAAAGTGATGAAATACTTTATATATCTTGTGATCATCCACATCTAGCAGGTGTATCACTATTTGAATTAGTACAAGAGTTTGTTAATTATGGTGGGAAATGTATTCTTATTGATGAAGTACATGAAGCTACTAATTTTGAACAAGAGTTAAAAAGTATCTATGATTTTTTAGATATAAAAGTTCTATTTTCAGGATCAAGTGCTATTAAACTAACAAATCCAAGTTTTACTAGAAGATACGGTATGTACCATCTACCAATTTTATCGTTTAAAGAATATTTAGAATTAAAACTAAATAAAAACTTTGATAGTTTCAACTTAGAAAATATTTTAGAAAACCATGTTGATATAGCTAATGATATTATAAAAGAGTTAGAAGATGAAAAAGTTCTCAAACTCTTTGAAGAGTATATAAAAATAGGTGCTTATCCATTTTATTTTGAAAACAAAGATAACTATACACAAATGATACTTGATACAATTAATACAATACTTTATACTGATTTAGGTTCTATTTATAATATCTCAGGAGATAAAATAAGCATCTTACGAAAACTGCTGACAAGTATTTGTGTATCTAATCCACTAGAGTTAAGTATTGAAAAATTGGCACAAAAAATAGGAACTTCTAAAGTTACTTTATACAAGTATATAGAACTACTTCATAAAGCAGAATTATTAAGACATGTAGTATATGAGGGTAAGAGATTTAAATCTATGCAAAAGCCAGATAAATTATATTTAGCTAATACAACACTATTTTCATCACTTTGTTTAGAACCACAAGTAGGAACATTAAGAGAGAGTTTTTTTGCATCACAAGTTAGTGTAAATAGTTCTATATATTATGTTGATAAAGGTGATTTTTTAGTAGATGAAAAATTTACTTTTGAAATTGGTGGGAAAAATAAAAGCTTTGAGCAAATAAAAGATGTGAAAAACTCTTATGTAGCAGCTGATGGTATAGAGGTAGGGTTTAAAAATAAGTTACCTTTATGGTTATTTGGATTTATTTACTAAAGCCCTTAAATAAAACTTATAGAACCAATGACCCTATCAATCCAATCAATCCACCAAAAACTCCACCCCAAACTACAAGCCATCCAAGGTGTTCTTTTATCATCTCTTGAACTAACTCTTTTACCATTTTAGGGTTTAACTCATCTAATCTTTGAGATACTACCACATCAATTTTTTTAGCCATATCATCACTAATATCACTATTTCCAAGTGTCTCTTTTAAAGTTGTTTGAAAAGCATCTGTATGTACTATTTGTGTAATTGATTTTTTCATCTTTATCTCAAATGGATCTTTCAAAGGCTCCAAAGCAGAAACTCCACCAAACATACCCAACATACCACCAAAACTAGACTCCATAACAGCCTCTTTTAAACTTTCAAATGCAGTTGTAAAATCTGTTTTATCTATTACTTTTGTAAAATCTAATTTTTCATTATTATCTAGTTCACTTTTGAAAAACTTGTCAAGATTCTCTTTTGTAAAAAATTGTTCCATTATTAAACTATGAATTGAGACTTTAAATTGTTCAAATCTATTTTCTACTACACCACTTCCATATAAAAATGGTACTTTTTCAAACAACATATATACAGCTAACCAATTTGTTACTGCCCCACTAAGTGCAAATAATCCAATTGTTAAAACAATATTGTTTTCAATCACATAACCAATAACCACAATTAAAAATGCAATTATATTTGTACCTAAACTTTTATTCATCTACTTCCCTTAAATCTCTATTTTAATAACTCTAACAAATCTGTACCACTAAAGTTTATATTTTCATCATCTTTAGTTTCATATACAGAATCTTGTATCGCTTTCTTCCTATTTTGTAACTCTAAAATCTTTTGCTCTATACTATTTTCTATAATTAGTTTATACACAAAAACAGCTTTAGTTTGCCCTATTCGATAAGCTCTATCTGTTGCTTGATTTTCAACAGCTGGATTCCACCAAGGGTCATAGTGTATAACAGTATCTGCTTCAACTAAATTTAGTCCAACCCCACCTGATTTTAAAGAGATAAGAAACATATCAGCTTTGCCGCTTGTAAACTTATTTATCACCTCTTCTCTATTTGTAGTTGAACCTGTTAATTTTGTATATTTTACTTTTTTTTCTTTAATTTTATCTTCTATTATTTTTAACATAGATGTAAATTGTGAAAATACAAGTATCTTTCTCCCCTCTTGTAAAAGTTCATCTACTAAATCTAAGAAAAGTTCTAATTTAGCAGATTCTTGAACCTTTTTAGCTTCATCTATTTTAAGTAGCCTTGGGTCACAACAAACTTGACGAAGTTTTAAAAGTGCATCAAGTATAGTGATATGTGATGAGCCGATCCCTTTTTTAGAGACTGCTTCTCTTACTTTCTTTTCCATTGAGACTCTTATAGATTCATAAAGTTTTGATTGTTTTGTATCAAACTGTGTATATTTTATGATTTCAGATTTTGCTGGTAGTTCATGGGCAACTACCTCTTTTGTTCTTCTTATCATAAAAGGTTTTACCCGTTTATTTAAAAGCTCTTCTCTTTGTTTATCATTCTCTTTCTCTATTGGTATTTGATAATAATTTTTAAAAAAACTTTGTGTATCTAAAAAACCAGGCATTAAAAAATCAAAAATACTCCACAACTCACCTAAGTGATTCTCAATTGGTGTTCCACTTAAAGCTAGTCTATATTCACTTTTTAACTCTTTTATAGCCATAGTCATTTTTGTTTTTGGATTTTTAATCTTCTGTGCTTCATCTAAAATAATATAACAAAAGTCTTGATTCATAAAAAACTCAATATCTCTTACTATTAAGGGGTATGTAGAGAGTATTATGTCATATTTTCTAACATCATTGAATCTCTTTTTTCTATCACTTCCATATAAAGACAATACAGATAAATTTGGTGTAAACTTAGCTATCTCATTTTTCCAATTTGCTATAAGTGAAGTTGGCATTATAATTAAAGATGGTTTGTTTAATAGATTTTGCTCTTTTAATCTTGAAAGATGTGCCAATGTTTGCAAAGTTTTACCAAGTCCCATATCATCTGCTAAAATACCATTAAATTTAAACTGATATAAAAAGTTTAGCCAATTTAAACCATCTG
Organism: Campylobacterota bacterium; assembly: GCA_034723215.1. GTDB lineage: Bacteria > Campylobacterota > Campylobacteria > Campylobacterales > Arcobacteraceae > JAIOSF01. The sequence continues at coordinate 4,588 of JAYEOQ010000199.1, forward strand.
TCTGATACCCTCTTAGTGTTGCATTTAAACATTTTGATGGATTAACTGTTTCTATAGCTTCAAAGTTTTTTAACTTCTTTGACAGTTCCAATATCTGTTTACTACCTTTCCATTTTACATTTTGCTCAATATTTTCTACAAGGTGTGTATCTCTTTTTTTGATTATTAGCTTATCATTCTCGCCTATTTGTTCAAACAGTTCAAAAATAGTTTTTAAAATTGGTTTTAAAGTTTGTGTATTAATTTTAATATATCGGTTATCTTTAATCTCTACATCAATAGTTTTAGGTAAATTCTCAAACTCTTCAAACTGCTCTATCAAACTCTCAACAATAGGGACTAACGGCTGTGTTTTTCCATCTATCTCTATACCAAAAGATAAACCAAACCAATCAGTAGACTCATCACTTTGAACAACAACTTCAAAAGGTAATTCAACTTTTTCTATTTTTATATACTCTTTTGGTTTTTCAATATTTAAATGATTTGTAGCTCTTAACAACATCTCATATATATCACTTTGATTCTCTTTTGGTATTGATGGTGAGTTTAAAAGATTTGATAAAAGTTCTGCTTCTATATTTGGGCTTATTGCTTGGACTGTATTATTATTTTTATCAATAATCAAAACTGGTTTAGTAGGAACGATATGAAAACTACCTTCTAAATTTGAGTTTAATTTTATACTTTCACCATCTATATCTTCCCAAAAAAATTGTATATCAAAAACATCATTTATAAACTTTAAAGGCTTTGTCTCTTTTTTATAAAAACATCTATTTGTTTCTGCTAAAAGTTTTAAAATCATATATCCAAGCTTATTTTCAAAAGGTACAATATCAGAATATCTAGGAAACATCCCTTTACAAAACTCCAATAACTCTATATCATCTTTTGTTTTTATCTCACTTCTAAAATAGCCATAAGTTAAATCTTCAAAAGAGATAAGTTTACCTCTACCAATCTCCCCTTGAGCATTGTATTTTGTTTCATAAAATCTTAACTGTTCAATATTTTGTTTTGAAGTTTTGTCAAAAATTCTATATATTACAAACTGTTCACTTTTTATAAAATCTAACGATAGTGATGATTGAGTTGAAAGTTTAGAGATATTATCAAGCCAAAGATTGACTTGATTTGATTGACTAAAATCCAAAGTGATAAAATTCTTTTGGTTCTTTTGCTTGGAACTCATAACCAAGTATTCTTGTTATCTTACTATGAAGCATCACTCTTTGAACTTGGTTTGAAGCTTTTCCATATTGCAAATCCCCAATTATAGGATAACCTGCATATTGAAGATGTACTCTAATTTGATGAGTTCTACCATTTTCTATTACAATCTTTACTTTACTTTTTTTACCCTCTACCATATATGGTGTGATAAATGTAGAAGCTGGCTTACCAAACTTTTCATCAATTCTACTACGAGCTACTTTCCCTTTTATTGTTGATATTGGTAAATCAACTAGCATCTCTTCAACAACTTTACCATCAACAATAGCGACATACTCTTTATAAACTCTATGCTCTTTAAACTCTTTAATTGCTTTTTGCCTAAACTCTTCAGTTTTTGCCATTAGCATCACACCACTTGTCTCTTTATCAAGTCTATTTAATAAAACAGCTTGAGGAAATCTTTTTTCAACCTCCGCTGCATTTAAAAATGCTGGTTTGTCAACTGCTAAAATCTCATCATTTTCAAATATAATTCTAGCTTCTGCTATCTCTTTAACTTTAAATACTGTATCTTCTCTAATTTGACCTCGTGCTAGTCTTAGTTTTTTTCCACCAACTGTAACAACACCTCTATCTATAAGCTCTTTAGCTTTACCATTTGATATACCCTCTTGTATTGCTAATAATTTATATGCTTTTTCCATTTTTATCTCCATTTATATATTTCACTATTGGTTCAATAGTTCCTGCTTTGCCTAAAGTAGATTTTTTTAATTTGTCTATTTTATTTAAATACTCATTTAATTGATCATTTTCTATTAAATAATAATCATTTACACACTCAAAAAGTGATTTTTGATTAAATATTGTTTTTCCACTTATCACTACTGTATTAAAAAATGCTGGTTCTATTGGGTTGTGTCCACCAGCTGTATCAATAAATCCACCACCTAAAATAACAACATCACTAATCGCATAGATATTTATAAGTTCACCCATAACATCTACTACTATAATATCACTTTCAAAATCACATTTTTGTGAATATCTATGAAAAGTCACATCACTATTTTTATATCTACTTTCTACAAGTGAAAAAACATCATCAAATCTCTCTGGATGTCTAGGCACCAAGATAAGCTTACCTTGGGTTTTATCCCAAGAGTTTAAGATAAGCTCCTCTTCTGTTTTATGTGTACTACCTGCTGTTATAATCACACCATTTGGTTTTATCAATTCTTTTGTAGTTTTAGGTAAACTTGCTAGTTTTATATTACCTATAACCTCAATATTTTTTCCACCTAAACTTTCTAATCTTTGTTTATCAACAACACTTTGAGCAAAAATTTTATCAATATTTTCAAAGATATGTTTATAAAAAAAACTATACTTTTTATAGCTTGAATATGATTTATCATTTATTCTTCCATTTATCAAAACAGTTTTAGCACCTTTTGATTTTGCAACCATAAACATCATATACCAAAGTTCAGCTTCCATAACTACTAAGACTTTTTGTTTAGTTATCCAAAAAGGTAAAAATATCTCAAACGGTAAATATCTAATATTGCTTACCATATTAGAACCTTGTTCGTATCCTGTATTAGTAATAACAGATAAATTTATATCATCTTTATCAATCTTATCAAAAATAGGTTTTAACGCTTTTGTTTCACCCATGGAACAACTATGAAACCAAATCTTATTTTCTGGCAATTTTGGATTGTTTTTTAAAAAGAATTTTGAAGGTATAGCTTTTTTGTATTTTCTACTTCTTGATTTTAAAAGTAAATAGGGTATTACTAAAATATATAGAAATAAAGCTATTGAAAAGTAAATATATTTAAACATTATAGCTTAGTTATATGTATGGACAAAAGTCCATACAATTATACCTCTGAAGAATTATCCTTATAAATAATTCTTCCACAATGAGGACAAGTCATAATCTCATCAGATAATAAGAAATTAGAATAAAATCTATCACTAAGTTTCATATGACAACCATAACAAGCTTGGTTTTTAACCTCAACAACAGCTTTCTCTTTTGCCCATCTTTTAATTTTTTCATAAAATGTTAAAACTTTTGAATCAACTGTATTGATTAATATTGATTTCTCTTCATATAAGCCATCTCTTGATTTTTCTAAAGTTGCAATAGTTTTATCAATTACCTCTTTTAGCTCTTTTACAGATTCCTCTTCAGTTTCTAATTCTGCTTTTATAGCATCTAACTCTTCTGTTTTAGTTTCAATTAAACTATCTAGTCTTACAATCTCTTCATTTGCAAAGTTCACTTGCTCTTTCGCAATCTCTTCCTCTAATTGTAAAGCTTTTACCTCTTTTTCATTTTTTGCTAACTTATGTTTACCAGCAATCTCTTCAAGCTTATCTGATAGCTCTTTTAAATGTAAATCATTTTTAATTCTTTTATTTTTAGTATCATCAATAATTACATATAAGTTATCTCTTTGCTCAGTTAACTTATCTACTACTTGTGTAAATACTTTTAATTTTTCTTGCTCATTTTTAATTTGTGGTTCAAAATTTACAATATCTTTATCAAATTGTGATAATTTTACTAGTTGTTCTAGGTGTTTATTCAATCTTATTTCCTTCATTTTAGTTAAATGGATTTCGTGAAGCTATTATTATAGCTTTTTTATCATTAGTTTTCAAATAGTTTTCAATTAACCCATTTAAAAGCATTGAAAAATATACTTCACTCTCATAGTGTCCTATATCTAAAAGTGTAATATTTCTAGCAATCGCTTCCATCGCTTCGTGATATTTTATATCACCTGTTAAAAAACAATCGGCTTTTATATATGGCAACAATGACATCCCAGACCCAGTAGTTAATGCTATTGTTTCTATATGTTTATGAGATTTTACAACTTTTAATGACTTTATATTTAGTTTTTCTTTTACTAGTTTTTGTAAATTTTTCAAACTCATATCAATTTTTGCAGTTATAACAAAATCATCAACTTTTTTAAAATCAAATCCTAAAATTTCACGACCTACATACATATTTAGATGTGATTTATCAATATTTGTGTGCATAGATATTAAACTAACATCTTTTTTTATCAATTTTTTTAAAATCTTAGTTGAATAACTATCATCATTTATTGTTTTTAATGGTGAAAAGATTAATGGATGGTGAGTAATAATTAAACTATTTCGTTTAATCTTTTTTACCATCTCTAAGTCTAAATCTAAAGAGATATAAACCTTATCAAAATTATCTTCCATATTTCCAACTATTAAACCACTATTATCCCACTTCTCTTGAAGTTCAAAAGGGGAAATAGTGTCTAAGTAGTTATATATCTCTTTTATTTTCATTTTGTACATTCCCTCGTCGGTACACAAGTGTACATCGACTTAGGTTCCAAACCTAAAAAAATAAAACTATTTATTTTTTTTACGGTTTTCATCTTTTTAATCGTTCAGACTCTTGGTTCTTATACATAGCAGCACAACCAATAGAAAGTTCTCTCACTTTTAAAATATAGTTTTGACGACTAGTTACACTTATAGCTTTTCTTGCATCAAGTGTATTAAAAGCGTGAGATGCCATCATACATTGGTCATACGCAGGAAGGGGAAGAGCTGCTTCTAAACATTTTTGACACTCTTCATAAGCTTCATCAAAATGTTTAAAAAGCATATCAGTATTAGCAATCTCAAAATTGTATTTACTAAACTGAATCTCACTCTCCATATGTATAT
>JAYEOQ010000200.1:0-1819 GCA_034723215.1 Campylobacterota bacterium
TTTTAATTTATCATCTTTAAATCTTTGCTGTTCATAAGCTTCTAGTTGTTGTGGTGTGTAGTTATCTTCTGCTTGGAAATTATCAATAGTTTGTTTTAAGAACTTTATCATAGTTTCTACAAACTTTGAATCTTTTTCATTTTTTAATGCTTTGTATGTATAGTTTAAACTTCCATTTAGTTCATCTTTACCAAGCTCTTTTAGATTTGCTTTTACTTCAAGTATATTTTCATCTTTAATAGCAGTTCTTAGCTCATTTTTAAAGTTATTAGCTTCTTTTTTGTCTGTATCTAGAAAGTTATCATCATAAGAATTATCTTCGATAGATTCTATATCCCTAATATAACCATATATATGTTCATTATCAAGTTGTGGGTAGTTGGAATCTTTTTTAGCTAAAGTATCTTGAAATGATGTGATATTTTTATATCCAAATATACCCTCTACTACTTCATGTTCAGTTGCAGATGTAAAATATTTCTCTTTTTGTTGTGGTGATATGTTTGTGTTGTTAACTGCATTTTGCAATATATCTCTTAATCTATCTTCAACTACTATCCAGTTATTAAAATCTTCATATTTATCACTTCTCTCTTTTATGATATATGAAGCTGGTAATTGATTTAGATCCAAATCATACCAATTTTTTAACAATGCTATATCTTCATCTTTTTGAATTTGTTCGACTATTGTTTCAAACTCTTTTTGTTCTATATCATAAGGAAGTGGAATCCAACCATATCTATCTCCTGCCATAATAAGAAAATTTGGATGTGGTTGTACTTTAGATGACTGTACCTCCTCTATACAAAGCTCAAGAGCTTTTTGGTCAAGTTGTGCTTCATTTGATACTCCCCATCTAAGATCAATTGGTTGAAAAGTATAACCTTTATTTAAATCTATACAATACTTTTTTATTGTTGGAAATACATATGTTTGAAGTAATCTTCGCTCTTGATTGAAGTCGCTAAATGTTGAACTTATAAATAGTCTGAATGTTTTGTTTTGCATTGTTTGTTTCCCTTATTTAGTATTATTTTTTCTTTATCTACAATCTCATAACCAGCTTCCGCTAAATAGTTTGGTAAATACATAAATGAGTATATATCCCATTCTATTAAATCGGTTAATCTTTTTTTATCTTTAAAATATTTAGGAAAGTCTTCTATTGGTAATAAACAATCATGCTCTTTTATAGATTTATTTTTATCTTCTGAATACTCCCAGCCATTTAAATAATGATATGCATTCCATCTGTTATGTTCAAGCCTTAGCATTTTATCAAATAGTTTATCTGTAAAATTATCTGGGAATGGATAATTACCTTTAAAGTCAACATCAAATTTAGATTCTAATGTAGATCTATTCATATCTAAGAGTTCTTGGATTGTTTTATTTGATTTTATTGATTTTAGTCCTAATGTTTTTAACTTCATTAGCTGATGTTTGGCTTGAGCTAAAGATGATGTTTTATCTGTATGTTTAGCATTAAACCACTCCATATTTACTTGGTTAGGACTATTTTTATAATCAAATATGGCACCACTATTATATTTACCATCCTTAAGTAGTCCACTATATGTATAGTTAATAAACTTTGCTAGCATATGATTTTTATCAGCAAACACATTGTCATTGGAAAGTATATCTTTTGAATCACCAAATGGAGTAAATATATTAAAATGATCATTATCATCATCCAATCTTCTGGCAATATTTCCTTGATTAAATACTCCAAATAATACTTTTGTTTTTATGTTTGTTTTTCTTAAATATGTTTTATCTTGCATTGACGATGCTATTTCTAAATTTATATTCT
>JAYEOQ010000201.1:0-1800 GCA_034723215.1 Campylobacterota bacterium
TATGACATACTACACAAGTGATACCCTCTTTTGCATTTTTTAAAGTTGGTAACACCATCTTTTTACTATCATCTACTCTATCATTATACTGTTTTGCTAGTCTATAATCTCCACTATGACAATTTAAACATTTATCAGTTGGCTCTGATCCACAAGATTCTCTTCTTTTTGTTTTAAGATTTTTTAGTGATGTTGCGTGATCCGATTTAGCAAAATCAGCATACTCTTGATGTCTATTTTTAGATATACCATTACCCCACCAGTTTTTACCTTTTTTATCAGTTTCTAAAGTTGTTTGTTTAAAATTTTTACTTAAATTTTGACCAGGCAGATACTCAACTGGAAAATTAAACTGAACCTCTGTTTGATGTGTCATAATCTTATTTTCTACACCACGACTATGACATTGACCACAAACTGCTGACTTAACAGTTCTTACTATATCTTCTTCATTTTCTAGTTTCTCTTTTAAAGAACCTGAACTATGGCAAATATTACACTCTTTTTTCAACAGCATACTTTTATTTTGAACATGTTTACTTCCAGGTCCGTGACAAGATTCACAACTTACTCCAAACTCTTTAAACTCACCTGTTTCTTTATTTAGACCTGTTGTATGACAACCATTACATTTTTGAGTTAAAGGTGTTTTATCCCATTTATCTGTTTTATAAGGTATCCATTTTTTAGTTAACTCCATCCATTTAGCTGGAAATGGATAATACTCACCATCTATCTCCCTTGCAAACACCTGCTCCCACTGATATCCAATAATAAGCTCTATATCTTTTTTTTCAAATTTTACAAAATCTGGTTTATTTTCAAAATCTGCTATTATTTGTGAGTCATTTGTATATTTCTTAAATATTTTATGATGAGATGAACTTTTCCAAGATTTATGTTTTTTTGTATGACACTGCTTACAGCTATCACTACCCACATAAAATAACTCATCACCTTTTACAATGGTTGTTTCCCTGTGTAGATAGAGTGATAATACCATAACTAAAACTATTATTATTGATACTAAATATTTAACTTTTTTCATGCTTTATTATACCCAATTTTATATTACATTATTCACTTAATCTATTCTGTTTTATTTTGATACAAACAAAACTCTTTCTAATTTTTTAGATAATTTCTAAAAACTTCATTTAACTTTATTTTATCTAATGGTTTTGTTAAGTACTCATCCATACCAGCATCAAGAAATCTTTCTCTGTCACCTTTTAAAGCATTTGCTGTTAATGCTATTATTGGAGTATGGGTTAAACTATTTTGCTCTTCATACTCTAGTATTTGTTGAGTAGCACCTATACCATCCAGATTTGGCATATTTTCATCCATTAAAACCAAATCATAACTATTATCACTTTTAAACATCTCAACTGCTTCAACACCATCATTTGCAATTTCAAACTTTAAACTCATCTTTTTTAAAACCACTTTCATAAACATCTGGTTTGCTTTATTATCTTCAACTAAAAGTATCTTTTTATCTTTAAAATTAATTATATCAACACTTTTGTTAATTCTTTTTAACTCCATCCCTATTGTAATAGGGATAGAAAAATAAAATTCACTACCAATATTTACTTCACTTTTTACTTTGAGTTCACCACCTAAAAGTTTTACTAATTCATTACTAATAGAAAGCCCGAGTCCTGTTCCACCATATTCTCTAGTTGTTGAACTATCCTCTTGATTAAAAGCTTCAAAGATATAAGAAAGTTTATCTTTTGCTATCCCTATACCCTCATCTTTAACTGATACATTTAAAAGATTATTATCATAACT
>JAYEOQ010000202.1:0-9367 GCA_034723215.1 Campylobacterota bacterium
TCAAACTTCTATCTACAAATCTCTTTGTGTTTGTCTGCTTGTTTTGTGGATGGGATTATAATGGGTTTTCTTCTTTATGTCAAGGGTTTACGATTAAAGTTTGCTTAAATTTTGGGATTCTTTTTTTAAACCCTTTTAAAGCTCATAATTATCAATATATACTAATATATATACTTTATTATTTTCATCTATATACTTCTCTAGTCTTAATATACTTTCTAACTCTTCAACTCTATTTGTTGTTATATTATCTTCATCAAATTTCTTTAATAATTCTCTTTTTGCCCTTTTTTGTGCAAGATTTACTTGATATTTTATACCTTTAAAATGTTTATTAGCTTTTCCAACACCGTAATATTTATATAATAGTGTTTTTCCATCTATCCATAATGGTTCATCATCTAGCATAGTAATTGTATCACTTGCTCCACCTAATTGTTTTATATATTTATTTGCTAAATAATTATATATACCATCTGGATATTTTTTATTATAATATTTAAAGTCTTCTATATCTTTGCTACTTTTTATTTCACTCCAAAACAATTGCTCTTTATCACACTCATTTGCACTTAAATTGAATATAAATAAACTGATAATTAATATATTTCTCATAATTTTATAACCTTTGCTCCATATCCACCCTCTTTTGCTGTAGCATCATGAAAAGATACAACGCTAGGGTGAACTTCTAGAAACTCTTTTACTGCTCGTGACAACTTACCTGTACCAATCCCATGATATACTAAAACTTCATCAAAGCCTGCTAATAAACTATCAGATAAAAACTTATCTAAGTTCTCACAAGCTTCATCAGCTCTTTGTCCATGCAGGTCTAATTTTACATGACCGGAACTTGGTTTTTGGATTTTTATATTTATACTTTTAGGTTTAACTTTTGGGATATTTCCACTTCTTTGTAAACTACTCAATGGTAATTGCAGCTTCATACCATCATTTGTTTCAACTGTAGCTTTTTTACCTTTTATTGAGATAAGTAAACCTTTTGTATTGTTATATTTTACTCTGTCCCCCACTTTTAAATCTATTGGTTCTTTATTCTTTTCTATTTTTATTTGCTGCTTTTTTTGATGTGCTTGATTTAAAATTCTATGTTGTTCTTTTGAACTAGATGTTTTAATAGCTTTTTTTGCCTCATCAATCGCCTCATTGTACTCTTTTTCTAATTTATCTTTTTGTTCAATAACTCTTTTATCAAGATTTGCTTTTTCATCTTTTAAGTTTTTTTCCAAAGTTTCTGTTTTGGCTATTTTATCATCCAATAGTTTAATTTTTTTTCTATATTCTCTCTCTAATTCACTACTTCTCTCTATAAGTTCATTTAATTTATCTTTATCACCTCCATAAACTTCTTTTGCTCGTCTAACTACACCTAAAGGTATTTTATATCTTTGTGCCGTTTCAAAAGCATAACTTTTCCCTATTGTACCTTGTAAAAACTCATAAGTAGGTTTTCTATTTACCTCATCATAAAGTGCTGCGATTAAATCTACCTTTTCATTAGCAGCAAGTAAAGAAGCCAATCTTTTATGATGTGTAGTAACAATAATTTTAATATTTTTTTGAATCAACTCTTCAATAATCACTTTAAATAAAGATGCAGCTTCATCACTATCTGTACCTAATTCAATCTCATCAACACCTACAATTGTATTTGTTTTATTAAAAAGCTTACTAAACTCTAACATTCTACCTGCAAAAGTTGATATATCATTTTTTACACTTTGTGGGTCATCTAAAATTGCATTAATATCTTTATATGAACCAACTGTTGTAGATTTATCACAACTATACGGGATAAGATATTTTGACATATAAACAGCACTTAAAATAGATTTAAGCAACATTGTTTTACCACCAGCATTAACACCAGTAATCATAATAACGCTTTTACTAAAATCTACTGTTACACTTTTTGCATTATGTAATGCTGGATGTTTAAAATCAACCAACTTTTGAATTTTATGATTTGAATTTTTTGGTAAGATAAAATTTTTATCATCAATCTTTGCAAACTGAATTCTTGCTTGATAGTGATCATATCTATCAAACTCTTTATTTATAAACTTTAAAAACATTAGATTTTTAGTCAACAATGAACTAAACTCTTTTGCAACTTTATATACAATATCCTCTTTTAAATTTATTAAATCAGACTGCCGTTGTTTTAATTCACCTACACTATGTGGTAATACATAAAAAAATCCACCTTGACTTCTATCTAGTACTTTTGCTTTTAAAATATGATTAAATCCTGCTCTTACCATCAAAGTTTGTTCACCATGAACTAAATGAACTTGATGATCTACTAAATATGGTTGAAGATTTTTACTATTAATTACCCCATAAAGTTTTTGCTTTATTGTATCTCTATTAGAATATAAATTTTTATTTACTCTATCTAGATCATCGTTAATCCCCTCTAATAGTTCACCTTTATCATTAAATGATTCTAAAATTTTTTCAAGTTCAGAAGGTACAATAATTTTATCTATCCAACTTTTTAGTTTCCCACTAAAAGTAAATTTCTGTAAATATATAAAATATGTAATTATTTTTGAAAATTCAAATATTTCATAAAGCTTTATAGTACCTTGTTTTTGCAAATAAGCCAATGGACTATCTAAGTTTGTAATTTTAGGAGGTGTTTTTAAAGTAAAATTTTCTAACTCTTTTATTATCGTATAATGAATATTTATATCACCCTCTAAAACAACACTCTTTTCTCTACAAAAGAGTACTATTAAACTGTTTAAATGACTTTCTAAATCTAGTTTTTTTTCTATCATATTATCTATTTATTAATATAGCTAATGCTACCCTGTCCTTAATTTTAAGTTTAGTAAATATACTACTTATATGTTTTTTTATTGTAACTAATTGTACATCTAATTTCTGAGCTATCTCTTTATTTGATAATCCTTCAGATACAAAGTTTGCTACTTCCTGTTCTTTTACTGATAATTTATTTAAAGCTTCTGAAGCTCCATTATCTTCACTATTAACATTTATATGTTTTATAATATAGTTCATCAGTTCCGGATATAACCATATATTTCCATCAATTACAGTTCTAATAACTTGCTCTACAATTAGTTTATTTGTTTTTTTACCTAAATAGCTTTTAAAACCCTTTTTAATTAAATATGCACCATGTGCTAATTTAGGTTCATCAACTAAAGCGATCACTTTTAAGCTTTTTTGAATATTATTAAAAAACAATATTTGTTCCTCTAGTGTTGAGAATTGCTCTAAATCTAAAACCAATAAGTCATCATTTTTAAACTCTATTCCAAAATCAAAAGAGTTTTTTTCAATATAACTAATAGCATATTGTTCGCTAAATTCATTTTTCCAATAGTTATTTATATACTCAGACTTTGAACATACATATATCATTTTAATCCCTCTGTGTTGTTTTTAATATAGGTTTTAGTAAAAAAGACATAATACTCTTTTTACCAACTAGTATATCTGCGTTTACCATCATACCAACTTTAATCTTATACTTTTCATTGTTATTTAAATAATTTCTCTTAGTTTTGATATATATTAAATAGTGACTATCACCTGTCTCTTTATCTATTATAGTATCAGGACTAATATTTGTTATTTTTCCTTCTAAGTCACCATATATAGAATAATCAAATGCTGTAACTTTTAACTTAACACTTTGACCTATATGAAGTTTTGCTATCTCTTCTGGTTTCATTTTTACTTCAGCTATCATCTCATAAGCTTTAGGAACAACTGTTAAAATCTCTGCTGATGGTTCTACAGAAGTTCCAATTGTATTAACAAATAACTCTTTTACTATACCATCAACAGGAGATCTTATTACTGTTCTATTTATAATATCTTCAAGACTTTTCTTAGTCTCTTCTAATCTTAATATTTCTGCAATTGTTTCACTGTATTGCAATGATGCTTTATTTTTAAAAGTTAACTTAGTTTCTTCTATACCATTTTTAATCTCTTGAATCTGAGATTTAGTTTGATTTATAACCTCTTTTGCACTTTTTTTATTACCTAATAGATCATTTAATTCTCGTTCAAGTGTTCTAATCTCATATTTTGTAAATATTTTTCTTTTTGCTAACTCTTTTTTTGTATTAAATTCCTCATTTAGCATATTGTAATTTTCTTCTAAAACATTAAATTTATTTATTGAATCTATCAATACACTTTTTTGGTATTTTAACTGTTCCATTTGTTTTGAAATATTTTGAGTTAACTCTCTTTGATTAGATAAATAATAATTCTCTTCTAATTCAATAAATTTCCTATCACATCCATTATCACAATCAACACTATCCATTGGTAAATCAGATAGTTCAGCTTTTAGCCTAATCTTTTTTGCTTCCAATTCTAAAAGTCTAATTTTATTTTCTTCTAGCTTTGATTGATGTGCAAGTGGATTAAGTCTTAATAATATTTGACCTTTTTTTATACTATCACCACTTTGAACATAAATTGAAGAGATAATTCCACCCTCTAAATTTTTAAGATGTTTCACTTTTGCAGTAGGTATAAATTGTCCACTCCCTCTTGATATCTCATCTATATTAAAACTTACAGCATATATTAAAAATAATAACATAAAACTAACAATAATTTTAACTACTGCACTTACCTTATATGAAACTGTATCTAAAACTGCAGCACTAGTACTAGAGATAAAATCCAAAGTAGACCTATGAAATTTTTCATTTTGTATAACTTTTCTTTGAAACTTATGTAGTAGTATTTGACTTGATATATCCTGTATGACGAAAGTAAATCCATCTAATGTACCTGCAACAAATGTAGGATATATAAAAGTATGCGTATGTAAGGTATCGTTACTAATTGTTAACATTTTAATACCAGTACCCCAAGCCTCTTTTCCATGACTTGCAACATATTCGCATCCATGATAAAATTTTTCTATATCATCATGTTGTATTAACATTTTAAAACTCTCACCAGTACTCATATCACTAGAGTAACCAAATTGATCACCAAAAGCTCTACTTGCTTCTTTAATAATTAAATCTTTATCTGTTTGTACATAAATCATATGAGAGTTTATAATTGCATCTAGCTCCTCTTTTTGAGCTTTCATCTCTCTTTCAAATTGATCAGCTGATTTACTTGCTCTTTGTTCCCTTTTTAACTCTCTTTGAAGTTTTTTAATCTCTTTTTCTAGAGTAGTTGTATCTTTTTGGGGCTCTGTATCTTTTAGTGCTTTTTTTTCAGCTCTCTCTTTTTGTCTAGCTTCTCGTGCAACTCTTTTAGCGGCTTGATCTGATGTTGATTTTTCATCTTCTAAAGTTTTAATCTCTTCTTCTGTGCTCATATTTATCAAGACCTTTTCCCAGATAATTTACTCATAACTTCTTCTTTTGTACCATCCATAACAATTTTACCACTATCCATAACAATAATTCTATCCACTAATACTAAATCAGATGGTGTATGGGTAATCATTATTAATGTTTTTTCTTTTAGATATTCTTTTAAATTTTTTAATACTCTTTGCGATGTACCACTATCAAATGATTTTGTTGGTTCATCAAGTATAAATAAAGAACTGTTATCAACAAGTGTTCTAGCCAATGTTATAGCTTGTGATTGACCACCTGATAAATTATCACCTTTTTCTACAATTGGCATCTCAAAACCTTTTGGATGCTTATTAATAAAATCAGTAGCACAACTTATTTTTGCTGCATTAAGTAACTCTTCATCACTAGCTTTATGATTTTTCATCATAATATTACTTCTTGCAGTTCCTGCAAAAAGAACACTCTCTTGAGCCATATAGGAGATATTTGCTCTAATCTCAACGGGATCAATCTGCTGAACATCAATTCCATCTATCAAAACTGAACCCTCATCTTGGTAATAAAATCCTAAAAGTAGTTTTTGAATAGTACTTTTTCCACTTCCCATTTTTCCTAAGATTGCAACCTTTTCCCCTTGATTTATTTTAAAGTTTATATTCATAAGTTGTTTTTGTTCCGTACCAGGATATCCAAATGTCACATTTTTAAACTCAATTTCACCTTTAAATGCAGGTCTTCTTACAAACTGCTTATCAGAAGGATGTTCAGCTTCTAGTGCCATAACATTTTCAATTGATTGAAAAGCAGAAACTATATGTTGATAATATGCAATCATACCAGCAACTTGTCCCATAGGTCCTAATGCTCTCCCTGACATAATAACAGTTGCAACTAAAGCACCTGTTGTTAGTGTTTGAGAATCAACCATATAAGCCCCAAATATAATTAGAAGAACTGTATTCATTTGTGTAGTAAAACCTGAAACTGTACCAATTGCAGCAGATAGAGTTTTTGTTTTAATACCTTTATCGGCAATCTCTCCTGTAGCTTCTTCCCATTTATATTGTGAAAAACTTAAAGCGTTTAAACTTTTAATTGTTTCAAGATTTGAGATAGTTTCAATCAAAACACCATTTTTTAGGCTTCCTGCCCCTGAAGTTTCCTTTACACTCTCTAGCATCTTATTTTTTACACTAAGAGTATATATCAACACAACAAGTATTGATACTATTGTAACACCAACTAAAGGTCCTGCGATAAAATAAATAGTAAGTAAAAATATAAAAACAAATGGTAAATCAATAAGTATTGATATTGTACTAGATGCCATAAAACTTCTAATTGACTCAAACTCTTTTAAAACATTTGCAAATGAACCAATTGGTTTTGGAATAGCAGATATTTTTAAATCAAGTACTTTTTCAAATATTATAGAAGACATAATAATATCCGCTTTCTTACCAGCAACCTCTAGTAAGTATGTACGGACAAACCTAAGCCCTAAATCTATCATATAAACAACGGTAACACCTAATGCAAATATCCATAAAGTATCAAATGCAGCAGTTGGGATTACCCTATCATAAACATTCATTGTAAAAATTGGTGTTGCAATCATAAAAAGATTTATAACTAAGGATGCTAAAAGTACATCTTTATATATATATTTGATAGTATGCATAGTATCCCAAAACCAATGTTTTTGTTTATTATCTATTAATTTAAAATCATCAGATTCAAATCTAAACTCTCTTTTTAGAAAAAATGCCATTCCAAAATATTGATCTTCTAAATCTTCAAATTTTACTTTACTAACCACTTCACCAATCTCTGGTAATATTATATTTGCATACTCTCTTGTCTCATCAAATGATTCTAAGATACAAGCATTTACCTCATCTCTATCATCTGTTTTAAGTAGTATAATACAAGGTAAAACCAATCCGCTTATAGCATCTAATTTTAGTTTAGAGATACTAGTTTTTAATCCAGCCCGTTGTGCTGCTCTACTAAAAAGTGCCCTTGAGGAGTTTGGTTTTACTGAAAAAAGTTTTGGTGTTGTTTCACCCTCACCTATTGGTAACCCTTCACTTAATACCTCGGCACTATATGGCTTACCATGTAACTTTGAAAAGAGTACTAATGCATCTAAAACAGAACTCTCAATATGCTTATTGTATTTCAACACTGCCTCATCCTTACTATTCATCTAATATATTCTTTCTTATAATACCAATATCAGTTAATATTTTATATTTAGTCAAACAAATATCGTATTGATTTTCTATATATTGTCTTTTTGCATTATATAAATCATCAACAACATCCAATAATCCATTAGTATCTATTTTTGCAAATTTATAATCATAATTAGCACCAATATATGTTTCATCTCTTTGTATTATAAGTTTATTTAAAAATTGTTCTTTTGCTGTAAGCAGTTCATATTTATTATGAGCTAATTTGATTTTATATTCTGTATCTCTTACCACTTCATCTCGCTTTTGTATCTTTTGTCTATATTCAAACAGTTTTTTCTCATAATCTGCCTGATCTTTTCCTCCAGAGTATAATGCAAGGTTAGCCTCTAAAAGTAAAGTAGTTTCATCAGTTTGACTAGAATTACTATTTTTATAATCTGTTGAAACTATGGCTTTTTTAGCTATTAAGTCTATTGTTGGATAAAAACTAACTTTTGCTTTTTCCATCTTTTGTTTATATAGATCTATATTTTGCTCAGCCTCTTTAATATAAGGTGAAAATATTTTACTATCTTCGATTGATAAATTCCTATTTTTAAAGTATACACTATTGATATCTAACTTTTCAAATAACTCAATATCTTCAATATTAAAATTCAAATACTTTTCAAATGTAGATACACTATCTTTATATTTTCTCATTAATTCCTGATAGTTCATTCTTTGTATTGTATCTCTACTTTTTGTTTCTCCAAAATCTGTTAATGATATTAACCCAT
This sequence comes from Campylobacterota bacterium, assembly GCA_034723215.1. Classification (GTDB taxonomy): domain Bacteria; phylum Campylobacterota; class Campylobacteria; order Campylobacterales; family Arcobacteraceae; genus JAIOSF01. The sequence continues at coordinate 8,329 of JAYEOQ010000202.1, forward strand.
TTTCAAATCTTATATTCTCTTTTTCAATCCATTGATCATAATCTTCTAAATTCTTTTTTGCTATTGCTAAAATATCTTTTTGTTTTTGTATCTCTAAAAATGCTTCAGCAAGAGCATATATAAGATCTGTTTCTATTTGTTCTTTTGAAAATTTTATTGATAAATAGTTATTCTCCCTTATTTTCACTTCATCTTCATCTTTAAATCCATTAAATAAATTATATCTAATAGTGATATTCTCACTTTGTTCATCAGTTTTATCAGCTGGATACGATTTTGTATATTTTTTTTGGCTATAACCTACAGTAACGATAGGTCTAAATGATGCTTTTGCTATAACAAGATCTTGTTGTATACTATTTAATAATTGCTGTTGTTCATTTATTGTTGGATTTTCTATTAAAAATTGTTTTACATAATCAGATAATTTTTTTGTTATTTTAGTATCTTCTACAGTAGCTATTTGATTTTCATAATTATTATTTTGTTCGGTTTTACTATTAACAATTTTAATAAATTTTACTAGTACTTCAATTCTTCTTGATAGTTTTTTATTCTCTTTCCCATTTTTATCTAAAATTAATTTTGCTGAAGATAGTCCTGTTGACCTTGTATTCTCTTTTAACCAATCGGTATTATTTTCAATAATATCATCTGGCAAATTGTTTACATACTCAAATATTGATTCTGCCCTTTTTTGAGATAATACTAGATTTCTCAAATATTTACCTTTAATAGTAGTAGCTTGACTATTTTCAGATGATGTATGACCAATAATAATAACTTCATCTATAGAGTCTTTATATTTTAATAATAGTTCCAAATATCTAGGATAAAAATCTTTTAGTATAATCTTAAATGTTTTATGAATTTCACTACTACCTGGTTGATAGAGCAAATCACTTTTAGAAAATCTTATTCTTGAATTTTTTTTATTATAATCTACTCCCCATACACTAAAATCATTGCTAAATTCTTTTTTAATATCTTTTGAAAAATTCTCTTTTACATTATAATCTTCTATCTCTTTTGCAAATGA
>JAYEOQ010000203.1:0-1787 GCA_034723215.1 Campylobacterota bacterium
TAACATATAAATAAAATAATAAGGGTATAGATGTCAACACAATATAATAAAATAAGAGATAAACTATCATTAATAAACCAAGGTGCTATGTTTATGATACTGAGTACTTTTTTTTCAGCCATGAGTGGTGCAATAGCAAAAGTGCTATCAGAATCAATGGATCCAATAGAGATGGTTTTTTATAGAAATATTATTGGTGTTATGATTATATTATATAGTTTAAAAAAAGTTCCAGTTATTATAAATATCTCAAAGCTTCACTTATTACTTTTAAGAGGTATATTTGGAACCTTAGCTATGTTATTCTTTTTTTATACAATTGCATATATTCCATTAGGTGAGGCTGTAGTTTTAAATAAAACATCCCCCTTCTTTGTAACTATTTTAGCTTTCTATCTAATGAAAGAATCAATTAGCAGAAATACAATTATTGCACTTATTATTGGATTTATAGGGATAATACTAATTATGAAACCATTTGGTATCTCTATTTCTATATATCATATTTATGGGGTTCTTGGCGGTTTTTTTGCAGCAGCTGCTTATGCAACAATAAAAAAAATAAAAGATATTTATGATACTAGAGTTATTATGCTTTCTTTTATGGGTATAGGTTCCATTCTCCCTTTTCTTCTTTATCTGTTTACACCATATGTAACATTTCATATATATACAGATTTTTTTATTTGGTTTTTACTTATTATGATGGCTGTTGTTTCAACTGTATCACAATGGTTTTTAACTAAAGCATATAGTTTAAGTCAAGCAAGTATTATTGGTGTTGTAAGTTATACAAGTATCCCTTTTGCAGTTGGATTTGGTTTAATGTTAGGGGACTCTTTACCTGATATTTATACTTTTAGTGGAATTGTTCTAATAGTTTTTGGTGGTATTTTAGTAGGTAGAAAAAAGTAATTAAATAGGTTTACTTTTGTAATTTATCATATAAGTATCTCCATATTAGAGCTATTGTAAATGCAACTGCGGCAATACTTGTTGCTACATCATTATTATTTACATCGGTACTAAAGCCAATAAAAGAGTTAAAACTTATTACAACTAATGTTGATACCAACATTATTCCAAACAAAGCAATAGATACTATTAAAATATTTTTTATTGATTTGTTTTTCATAAGCTACTTTATAAAAATATATTTATATTTCTAATTATTTTGTAACAATAGAAAATGTTAAATTTTTTATCTCATTATGTGATTTAATAAATTTATTTAAATCTTTAAGAGATAGATTGTTTATCATATCTAGTTCAGTTTTTGGATAATCAAACGGCAGCCCTTTATAGTATAAAGTAAATGCTCTATTTAACCGTTGTGAAAATGTTTCAGTTCTTAACGGCTCACTTCCAAGTAGAAAGTTTTTTGCAGCATCTAACTCTTTTTGTGTTACACCATTTTTGATAAACTCTTTTACTATATCTTCAACCATATCTTTAGCTTTTTTAGTGTTATCAAGTTTTGTTTGTAGGTATCCTGTAAAATATGAGTGGGATTTTTTATTTGAAATATGTCCATAAGCACTGTATGCTAATCCATTCTTGACTCTTATCTCCTCCATTAAACGACTTCCAAAACCACTACCACCAAGGATAAATGATGCTACTTTTGCTTTATAATTATCTTTGCTGTTTGCATCTATATAAAATGGACTTGCAAAGTATATATAAGATTGTTGAGTATCTTTTTTTATAGTTTTTGTTTGAATTTTTGTATTAAATTTTATTTTTTCTACTTTTGTTGTAGGTTTTTTATTTAACTGTTTTAGAAT
>JAYEOQ010000204.1:0-1771 GCA_034723215.1 Campylobacterota bacterium
TCATCTTTTGTAAAGTGTCTAAAGTCTTCAATTGTTTGTGATAAGTATTGCGTACTATCGTTTATAATATCACAACTATTTAATAAGAAATCATCTGTTAAACTACCAAACTCTTTTTGTAGTTTTATACCACTAGCAGCTGTTGATATTACACTTAGTGGCTGTCTCCATTGGTGTGCAATATTTCCTATCATCTCACCCATTGATGCTAATCTCTCAGATTTAAAGAGTTCATTTTGTATCTTTTTACTTTTTGATATCTCCTCTTTTATTTTCTCTTCAAGATTTTCATTTATTAGTGTTACTTCATATTCACTCTCTTCTAACTCTCTATTTAATTTTGATAAGCTATTTGTTTTTTCATTTACAAGTTTTTCTAATAGATATTTTTGATTTAATATCATATATAAAAAATAGAAGATAAATAAAATTATAAATAAACCAATAGTTTTATTAAAAAAATCTTTAGTATATATATTTTTAATATATTCACTATTTTCATATGATACCAACCAAGCAACAGTTTTATTGTATATATTCTTAACTGGATAGAAAGAGACAACGATAATTTTATTATCATTTTTAGTATATAAGCTAAACATTTTATTTTCTTTTACTCTGTTTTCTATCTCTTTAATAATAGGTTTTAATTTAAGTTTGTTATCTGTTACACACTCTTTTTTAGTATGATTTTTAGTCATCGTAATCATAAAATCTTTATGTTCACTACTTTTTAGATATTCAAGTTTTATATCATCTCTTTCCCATTGAGTAACATTTATAATCTCTTTATTAACTAAAAAATGGGTATGTAGATCTACAATATTAGTAAGATACTCCTGAAGTATCTCACTTGAAAAAGAGACCTCCATAGCACCTAAATATTTTGTATCACTAAATATAAGGTAGATAAATCTAAATCCATGGCTTGTTTTACCTTGTGTAAACCCACTTATAGGTTTTTTTGTATCATTTACATATTTAAAGTCTAAACGGATATTTGATAAATCATCACCAAATTTTTTAACTTTATGCATTCTTAAAAATGATTCATTATTTGGTAATACAAAATGGTATTGAAATACACCTTTACTTTTTAAAATCTCATATTTATCTTTAAGTTTTTTATATAGTTTGTCTCTTAAAATTTTTTTCTCTTGATTGGTTGTGTTTTCATCAATTCTTGATAAGATATCGATAAGAAATTTTTTATTTGTAGTTGATTTGTATGCTGAATCTGATGTTATTTTTAAATGATGTAAAAGTATTTTAAAATTTGTTTCTAGTTTTGAAGTGTGACTATCTAATACTAGTTTAATCTGTTGTTTACTGTTTTTTTCAATTAATATATATAAAACAATGTTTGTTACTATAAATAATGAAATTAAAATAAATAAAACAATTTTTTTATTTTTCATACAACACCCACACACTTTCTATAATAAAGTATATTATATATTAAAAGTGTGTTAAAAGTGTGTTATTTTTATATATTATTTAGATTCTTCCTCTTTAATCATAAGTGAAATCTCATCAAATAGTTCTGCACACTCATCTTGGTCTAAATCATCATTCTCTATATCTTTTAAAATAGCTTGAAACTCTTTTCTCATCTCTTGCATATCTTCTAACTCTTTACTATTATCATCAGATGCATTTTTGTTATCTGTTATCTCTTCAAATATATCGTCTATATAATCTTCAACATCTGGTAAAACAACATTTTGAATTAAATCTTTTAATTTTTTTATACATTTTTTATCCATTTTAT
>JAYEOQ010000205.1:0-9239 GCA_034723215.1 Campylobacterota bacterium
TGTTTTGGCAGTCCAGAACCAGACGGAAAATAGTGAAGTAAATACGACATTTGTCGTTAGTCAGGAGTTCCCCTTTGAAATGAGTGATGTTGAAGGCTACAGTGAAGATGTAGATATAGATAAATTTATTGTAAATAATAGCAAATACAATGGTTATAAAAAAGATATTTTTTTTACAAAAGCTGAGAAAGAATGGATAAAAAACAATACTATAGAGGTAGCTACAACATCTAGCTGGAGCCCTTTTAATTTTTTAAATAAGGATGATGAGTTAGTTGGTATTGGTATGGACTATTGGGAACTTATCTCAAAAAAAGCAGGTCTAAAATCAAATATTAATGAGATAAAAAATTTTACAGAAGTTCTTGATGGTATTAAAAATAAAAAATATGATCTAAATATAGCAACATCTAGAACAGAAGACAAAGCTAAATATGGATTATTTTCAGATACTTATGAGAAGTTTCCAATCTCTATTGCTGCAAAAGCTACTGAAAATTTTATTGCTAAACCAGAGATATTATCTGGAAAAAAAGTAGCTGTTGGGAAAGATTATAGTTCATATCATCTTTTAAAAAAGAGGTTTCCAAATATAGATTTTATTTTGGTAAAAAATACAAAGGAGGCACTAGAGTTTGTATCGAAAGGTTTTGCTTATGCCTGTGTTGATGTAGAGCCTGCACTCCATTATCAAATTGTTAAAAATAATTTTGATGATATTAAAATAATTGGTTCAACTTCAGTTGATTTTGATGTTCAGGTTATGATAAGGGATGATTATCAGCAGCTACAAATAATTTTAAATAAAGCTATTGGTATGATTACTAAAGAGGAGATGGTGTCAATTTATAAGAGATGGATGACTATACATTCTAAGGAAAAGTTTGATTATAAGTTATTGGTACAACTATTTTCAGTGGGATTAGTTATATTTATTATTTTACTTTATCGTCAAAAACTATTGAAAAAATATAATATGAAGTTAGAAAAATCTATAAATAAAGCTACAAAAGATTTAAAAAAACAAAACTTTAAACTTCAAGAATCTGTTGATAATTTTCAAAATTTATTTGATACAACTATGGAGATGATTGTATTATTTAAAATGGATGGGGAGATTATAGAGATAAATAAACCTGGTGTTGTATTAAGCGGGTATAAAAATAAAAAAGATCTAATAGGTCGAAATATTTCAGAATTTATACTAGATACAGATATGGAAAAAGTTAAAAAATCTATGCAAAATGATATGCCAGAACCATATGAGCTAGAAATGATAAATAAAGATGGTTCAAAAGTTAATACACTTATTAGTGGAAGAAATATTATAAGAGATTCGAAAAAAATAAGGATAGCTACTATTATAGATTTAACTGAGATGAAAGAGAAAGATAGAACGATTCAAGAGCAATCAAAGCTTGTGTTGATGGGTGAGATGATTAGTATGATAGCTCATCAATGGAGACAACCTTTAAATATACTTGGTACTATAAATATGAAAATAGAAACTAAGTTGGAGTTTGGTGAGATAATGACAGCTCAAACTTATGAGCCTATAAGTGATTCTATAAATAAACAACTTCAATACTTATCAAAAACTATTGATGATTTTAGAGATTTTTTCAAACCAGATAAAGAGAAAAAATATACAACGCTTAAAGAGTTGGTAAATTCATCATTGAGTATTGTTGGAGCTTCAATTTCAAGTAAACAAATAGAGATAATAAAAGAGTTTAACTGTGAAAATGAAATTAATACATATACAAGTGAAGTTACACAGGTTATATTAAATATTATAAAAAATGCCGAAGATATCTTACTGGAAAAAGAGATAAAAGATCCATTTATAAAAATTGTAACATACAAGAAAGATGCCAAAAATAGATCTGTTTTAGAGATAAGTGATAATGGTGGTGGAATTCAAAAAGATATTATGGATAAAATATTTGAACCATACTTTTCAACAAAATTAGAAAAACATGGTACAGGATTGGGATTATATATGTCAAAAATAATTATTGAGGAACATTGTGGTGGAAAACTAACTGTAAAAAACAGAGATAAAGGTGTTGTATTTAAAATCTCATTATAATTTTTTTGCTAGAAATATTATGGTACAATCTTAAAAAATATAAAAAAGAGATAACATATGAGTAAACAACATTTAAAAAAATATATAGGGTTTGGAGTTGCAGGAAACTTTGCACACCATTTAGAACAAGCGGGGGAGGCTAGTGATTTTGTTGATGTAAAGGTTGATGATGAAAAAGCACCAAAAGGGATATTTCCTTTTTATCTGCCAAATTCTGAATCATTTCTAGGAACTTATCCACTTTCATCAGAAAAAATAGTACATCCAAGAACTGAAGAGGGAAATCTTCAAATGGAACCAGAGGTTGCATTAATTTGTGAAATAGTTTATGAAAATGGTAAAGTAAAAGATATAGTTCCAAACTTTTTTACAGCATATAATGATTGTAGTATTAGAAAAGAGGGTGCAAAAAAAATAAGTGAGAAAAAAAATTGGGGTGAGGATACTAAAGGTATCTCATCTCAAATCATATCAATAGATAAATTTGAAGCTGGTGGAGTAATGGATAGTTATCATATCGCATCATTTTTAAAAAGAGATGGAAAAATATACCCTTATGGGGAAGATAGTCCCGTAACTACATATAACTATTTTTATTCTCAATTAAAAGATTGGATTGTTGATAAGTTAAATAGACAAAAAGATGGTGGTCCACTTGAAGATTTAAACTCATATATAAAACAGTGTGATTATCCAGAGGGTATGGTTATAAGTATTGGGGCTACAAGTTATACTGAGTTTGGAGAGTCTACATTTTTAGAAGTTAATGATGAGATATATGTTTATGTTTATGATTCAAAAATCAATAGTTATGATACTATTTTAACAAATTGTAATGATCCCAAAGAGTTAGTTGGTTGTTCATTATTACATCAACAAATTGTTTAGTTTTTACAATTCATATATAATTAATCTATTTTAGATAATATAACAAAAATTTATACAAGGAATCGATAAATTATGAAAAAAGTTTTACTTATCTTGCTCTTTATATCTTCATTATTTGCAAATAATGATTTTCTAAATCCAGAAGATGCTTTTGCAGCAACGGTTGAAAAAAAGTCAAATGGTGTTGAGTTTAATTTGGTATTGGACAAATCAATATATATTTATGATGAGTTTTTAAAAGTTTATATTGTAGATCTATCTGGAAAAGAGACAGATATAACAAAAGAGTTAAATATAAAAAAACCTGTAAACTATCATGAGTTTGTAGTACATTTTGACGGTATGAAACTACTAGTACCTAATGAATTGATAAAATCAAAAGTGGGTACTAGTGACTATAAACTTATATTTGAGTATCAAGGTTGTTCTAAAAAAGGTTTATGTTATTCACCAATGGATTTAACATATGAGTCAAAACCAACAGCTTCTATTATAAAGAGTGAAACTAAACAGAGTCAAGTACAAGTAGAACCTATAGTAGTAAATGAAACTGACACTATTACAGAAACTTTAAAAAGTGGAAGTATCTTTTTAGTGCTTGCAACATTTTTTGGATTTGGATTATTACTTGCACTTACACCTTGTATTTTTCCAATGATTCCAATTTTATCAAGTATAATTGTTCAACACTCAAATAAAGATGGTGGAAAGATGTCAGCATCAAAAGGGTTTATGTTGTCTTTAATCTATGTGCTTTCTATGAGTATTGCATATACTGTTGCAGGTGTATTAGCAGGATTGTTTGGAGCAAATATTCAAGCTATGTTACAAAATACATTTGTCATAGTTGGATTTTCAGCTGTATTTGTAGCACTTGCATTTTCAATGTTTGGTTACTATGAACTTGCACTTCCTGCTTCATGGCAAACAGCTTTAAATAAAACTAGTAATGATGAAGAGAAAAAGCATAGTGGTGTTTTAGGTATCGCTATTATGGGGTTTTTATCAGCATTGATAGTTGGTCCTTGTGTTGCACCACCACTAGCTGGTGCTTTAGTTTATATTGGACAAACAGGTGATGCAGTTTTAGGTGGATTAGCTCTGTTTGTTATGAGTATTGGTATGGGTATGCCACTTTTAGCAATAGGTATGGGTGCTGGAAAATATATGCCAAAACCTGGTGGTTGGATGATGGTTGTATCAAAAGTATTTGGTGTAGTTATGTTAGCTGTTGCTATTTGGATGCTTGATAGAATTGTACCTACTATTGTAACAATAGTTTTAGTTATCGCTTTACTTATGGGAAGTGCATTTTATCTAATAAAAAATGGAAATAAGTTTGGAAAAATAGTAGCTTTAGTTCTTATGATTTCAGCTATGGTATTTGTAAAATTAAGTGTAGATGATGCAAATAGTAAAAAATTACCATTTCAATATGTTAAAACAGTGCAAGAGTTAAACCTAATAGTTGCACATTCTAAAAAACCTATTATGATAGACTTTTGGGCAACTTGGTGTATAAGTTGTATAGAGTTTGATAAGATAACTTTTAAAGATAAAGAGGTTATAGAAGAGTTATCTAAATATACACTTTTAAAAGTTGATGTTACAGATAATACAGATGCCGATAAAGAGTTGATGAAAAAATTTAACCTATTTGGACCTCCTGCAATGATTTTTTACAAAGATGGTAAAGAGGAAAAAAGTAAAAGAATGATTGGTTTTAAAAACCCACAGCAGTTTTTGAAAATAGTTAAATAGATGGACTTACTATACTATATTGAACGGGGTGGTATCATAGTTTATATTTTAATAGCTATTAATATCATCGGATTTACTATTATGATTTGGAAAAGTTTGATTTTTTTAAGTGTAAAAAGAAAACTAGAACCAATATCTCAAGATATAATAAAAGAGTTAAGTTTATCAAAAAACTTTGAGATAGCTCAAGTACAAACAACAGTTGCGTTAAAAGTAAAACAGTTTGAAAATGGATTAAATACTATTAAAATAATCGCTTCACTATCTCCACTTATTGGACTTTTGGGTACAGTTGTAGGTATTTTAAACTCATTTGATTCTATTAGCCATCTAGGTCTTGGAGATCCAACTATATTTTCTAGTGGTATTAGTATAGCTCTTATTACGACGGTAGCTGGGCTTATTGTTGCAATACCACACTATATTGGATATAACTATTTTATGGGTAGTTTAGATAAGTTTGAGATAAAGTTAGAAAAGCTTGTATTGGATAATATAGGTTCTAATTAAATTGAGAAAAAAACGAGAACTCTTATCTCCTGATATAACGCCACTTATAGATATTGTATTTATACTATTAATCTTTTTTATTGTTAGTTCCACTTTTAAAAAAGAGGAGTTAGCTTTATCTTTAAATCTACCAAGTTCACATGCTAAAGAGGTTGATATAGAGATGAAGCAACTTAGTATTGAGTTAGGAAGTTCAAGTATTGCCTACTTAGGAAAAATTATAACTTTTGAACAACTTGATATAAAATTATCAAATGTAATAAAAAAAGATAAACCAGTAATAGTAAGAATAGATCAAAATGTAAAGTACGAAAGGGTAGTAAAAGTGTTAGATATTCTTCAAAAATACTCTTTAAATAATCTAGCTTTGGTTACACAATAGTCCAAATAATGGGAAGTCAGTTTAAAAAAAGCCTTATTCACATCATAAATATAAACTATTCCACATAAGCTATATGATATATATTACTAAGTATAATTAGTAAAAATACACTATTTTAGGATATATACTATGGAAAATGCGATACTAAAACATAACCCTCATTGGAAAAAAGAGTATAAAAATTTACACCAAAGAGATATTTTACAAGATATACTTGACAAACTCCACCTCAGACAAATCCAAGTTTTAAAAGGTATAAGAAGGAGTGGAAAGACTACACTTTTTAAACTTATCATCAATGCTCTTTTAAAAAAAGAAGAGGCAAAGTCTATTTTATACATAAACCTTGACGATCCTTATTTTAGTGAACTATATAACCATAGTAAAAATCTATATAAACTTTTAGAGTTGAGTGAAAAACTAACAGGTGCAAAAGTAAAGTATCTTTTTTTAGATGAAGTTCAAAATGTAGATGCTTGGGAGAAGTTTGTAAAAACTATCTATGATAATGAGCTAGTAAAAAAGATATTTATAACAGGTTCTAATTCCTCTTTACTAGATGGGGAGTATGCTACACTTTTAAGTGGTAGATATCTAAGCCAAACTATAACTGCTCCATCATATAGTGAGATTTTAAAATACAATAAGATACATAGTAGATTTGAACTCATAGACAACAAAATAAAAGTACTCAAAATTTGTGATGATATGATGCAGTTTGGCTCATTTTTTGAAGTTCTAAATGAGAGTAAATTTAAAAGAGATATTGTTCTTAGTTACTATGAAACTATAATCTTTAAAGATTGTATAGCTAACAACAACCTTCGAGATGCTAAAACTTTTAAAGAGTTTGTTAATTTTGTAATATCAAATAGTACAAATATGTACTCATACAACTCATTGGCAAAAGCTACAGGTATAAATGACAATAGTGTTAAAGAGTATATAAGAGTTATGCAAGATTGCTATCTCTCTTGTGAGATAAAACAATACTCCTATTCACTAAAAGAGCAAATAAAAACAAAGAAAAAGATATATATAAATGACAACAGTTTTTTAGCTCAAACATCATTTAGATTTTCAAAAGATTTGGGCAAGTTGTTTGAGAACTTAGTCTATACAGAACTTATGAAACAAAATTATGAAATATATTATTTCAACAAAGATTTTGAGTGTGATTTTATTTGTAAAAAAGAGGAACAAACTATAGCTATTCAAGTTTGTTATGAACTTACAAATCAAAACAAGCAAAGAGAACTAAATGGTTTGATAAAACTAAAACTAAAGTGCGATAAAAAACTTCTTATCACATATGATAATACTGAACAATTTGAAAATTTAGATGATATAGATGTTGTAAACTTTTGGGAGTATTTTTCTTAGACAAAAATCTCCCAAACAAATCTATTTTTAGCACTTTTTGAAACTATTTTTGGTATATCTAAAGTTATATTAGTTTTATAGATACTGTTATATTCTTGTATCATCACATAACATATGAAATAATGATACTTCATTATTATATTTTTTTTCTTTTCTTAACTGATATAATTTAATAACTATTAAGTCGAAATTGTCATTTGTAAAACTAGAACCAAATTCAGTATTGACTAATTTCTTATCTCTTATTTGTAGTTTTAAATAGGTATTTTAATATTAAATACAGCCCACTCTTTTACATTATGAACTTTTATTTTTCCACCTATTTTTGTTTCTATGATTGTCTTTGACATATCTAGTCCTATCCCTGTACCATGAGTGTCACCTTTTGTAGTAAACTTCTTATCAAATACTTTTGGTAAGATATCTTTGGGGATCCCTCCACCGTTGTCCATGATTTTTATAACTATATAGTCACTTTTGATATATGTTTTAAATTTTATTTTAGGGTTTTTAACTTTTTTTTCTACTAAAATATCTATTGCATTTTTTGTTATATTTAAAATAACTTGCATAAACAAACCAATTGGAAGAGATATTTTGGCATCAGAGTCAAACTCTTTTATAACCTCAATACTTTCTGATTTTATTAGAGGTGTTATAATTGTAAGTGACTTCTCAATCAACTTAATAAGTGATATTGTATTGGCTGAGTTATCAATTTGAAAAAGGTCTCTAAAATCTTCAATTGTTGTATTTAAATGACTTGAATAAGATAGTATATCATCAAGAGTTTTATCTAGTAATGTATCAGTTAATAAACCTGTTTCTTGATAAACTTGAGTTGATGAAGCTGTGCTTGTTATAGCACTAAGGGGTTGTCTCCACTGATGAATTATCATCTCTAACATCTCACCTAGTTGTGCTTGTGTTTGTACAACTTGAAGGATTGCATCTTTTTCTTGATTTTTTGCCACTTCATCGCTAATTCTTTCTTCAAGATTATGATTTAATTCCTCTAACTCTTTTGTTGTTTTATCAATTAAGCTAGAAAATGCTTGAGTTCTATGTAGAGATATATCATCTACATCTTCTGGGTTGTGACTAAAAATATTTGGTGTTACTTTTTCTACTTTTTTATCATTTTCTGATATAGCTAAAACTGTCATAGTTTGATTGAGTAGTTGATTGTTACAGTTATTATTTTTACAATTATGATAAAATTCACCATAGGTAAAAAAACCACTAATAGGAGCTAGCTCTTTAAGAGGTAGTATCTCAAGATTTATATCCTCTTTGAGTAATGCTTTTCTTGCCATACAAGAGTAAATAAATATAGATTCTATAGGATGTTCAATTATCTCTTTAACATTTTCAAGCCCCTTATTGATAATCATCTGAACATCACCATGTCCAAATTGTACTTCACTCCCCTCTTCAATATTCCCAGCAAAACTTAAACTTCCATCATCATGTTTTGCTAAAACAGCACGGGCTATATTTAATCCATCTCTTTTTATTACAAGTGGAAACTCAATCCCAATTGCAGGTAAAAGTTTACCTATATCGTCCCCTAGATAATATTTATAAAACTCTACAGTACTCATACCACTTATTTGATAAACTCTATTTTTAACCGATTTTTCAATAATATGTTTTTTCCCAACTGTTTCCCAATTGAAACTATAATCTGTATGTATATTTAAATCTTTATTATAAAGTGCAACACCTACAGCACCCTTTGATGTTATCTCATCTTGTGTAAATACAAAAGTATCTTCAAACTTTGAGTTGTCACCAGCCATACCACCTGATATTACTAGTTTATCATTTATTGATGTGATACCATTTAAAAACTCTTCTCCATTTGTATTTAAGCCATCTGTAAAAGATATAAGTAGTTTTAAATCATCACTGTTATTAAACATCTTGATAAAGTTTTGACCAGTAGTAAAACTTGATTTATCATACTTTATCAGTTTAGTCTCTAAAGTAGTTTGTGAAAATTTTGAAAATGATATTACAGTAGAATTATCTAATGAGCCATTATTTGATATCTCTCCACATGTTGTAGAACCTATAATTTTTGCATTTGGTAAGTTATTCAAAATATTTGATATTAAATGCAATATATAGTTTCTATCATTTTGGGATGTGAAAACTTGCACTAAAATATTATCATTAATATTTAGATGATTCTCTTTTATAAATAATTCTAAGTTTTGT
>JAYEOQ010000206.1:0-9229 GCA_034723215.1 Campylobacterota bacterium
CCACCACCTATGAAAAAAGGTTTTGAATTTCTTGATGCCAACGAAGATGGATATTTAGTAGAAGAAGAATTGGATTCAATTCAATAAAGAACAAAAAGCCATTTAAGTTTAAAATGGCTTAAATGGTCTATATTCAAAGGATTTTATTTATTTTATCCGTATAATTATTTAACATAAAATCCTCAAACTGATTATTTGAAGAGTATTCATAACCAAATACATCTTTCCATAAACTATGGTCTTCCATACAAAGATAAAAATACACTTTTCCATGCCACGATTTAAAGCTATCGTAGGCATGTTTAAACATCTCTTTTTTTGTTTCTAAACTATATGATTGTTTCCCATTTATATTTTCAAAAGGCATTTGGAGAATCTTTGTTTTCATCTCTCTTTCTCTTAGTTGTTTTATCACAGGTTTTATAAATGTTAAAGTACCCATAGATACAAGTACCACTTCAGAAGGTTTAAACTCTTTTTGTAACCTATCATATACCTTTTTATAGTCTGTTAGATAGTTCTCATATTGAACTATTGGATGGAAGTGAAAACCTACAAGGATACCTTTATTGGCTAAGGCTCTTGCACTTGATATTCGTTCATCTAGTGTAGCAGTTAAATGCTCCTCATTTTTTATAATTATTGGTGTATTTAAAGACCAAGTTACAATGATATTTGATGGTACATCATTTTGCTCAAAATATTTTATATTATCTGATTTTGTTTTAAACTCTAAAATAACCTTAGGATATTTTTTTGCAAACTTAAATAAAGCATCCAAGATACCATCACGATTGCCCCACATTAAACTATCACTACTTTGACCAGTTCCTATATGATATACTTTGTTTGGGTCAAGCTCTAATGTTTCTAATTTCTCTTTAAAATCTTTATCTATTCCGATTTTATTTTGATTATAAAAGGACTGAATAGAGCAATAACTACAATCAAACCCACAAGACTCAACAGCATCTAAAGTTAGAAGATTGCAACATCTTGTACCCTCTGAGGCAACAGGACAAGCTCCTAGCCCTATCCCACTTTTTTCTATCTCTTTAAAGCTATATTTTCTAACATCATACTTTAACTCTTCAAAATTACTATAGTTGTTTGGTTGTTTTTTTAGCTTTTCATGTATATTTACAAAGTGTTCAAATATCTTTTTTGATAGTTGCTTACCTTTGTATTTTTCTAAGTACTCTTTTGGAAATATCTCTTTCAAAGATCTTTCATTCCACATTGAAAAATCTTTTTGAATATTTTTTAGAATATTCTTTTGAGAAAATGTAAAATTATATTGATCTAAATCCATATACTCTATTTAGATTCCATATTGTTAATTGCTTTTGTCATTAGTTCGATGTGGTAGTTCTCTTGATACATAATAAAAGTAAGAAATGCAGATATCTCATCATCATCAATAGCTTCTGCTAGAGCTGCACACTCCTCTTTTGCTTTGATCTCTTCATCTATACCATCTACTAAAAATTGTTTAATATCTTTATCTTTATATAAAACAGGTATAACAGTTCTTGGAATTGCTAACACTCCCATTTTTGCCATCATCTCACCAAAACTTTTAAGATGAAATTGTGACTCATCAATCATATCTTGGTAGATGTTGTATTGTAATATATCAGTAGTATAGTTTTGAAAGTAGCTATATAATAAGATAAGTTCATACTCTTTATAACTCTCTTCAAATAAAAATAGAGTTAAAGCATCTCTACTTAAATCATCAAGATTTTTATTTTCATATTCTCTTTTTCTATTAAATGCCGTTATTTCACCATTGTTTGAGTTATCTTTTAGCAAAAGTTCAATAGCAGTAATAAAATAAAATTCATCAGATAACATTCTAGCATATAGTGGTTCTTCTGGATTGTACTCTTTCATACATAATTTTATTTCACTTATGATATATTCTAAAATCTCAAAAATACTCCCTTTTGGAATATCAATAGCATATTTATCATAATCATAAGATATATTTTGTTCTGCCATATTATTAGATAACCATTTCATATGTCTAAACTCTATGTTTGCAAAGTTATATATTTGAGTTTTTATTTTTTCATTATTTATTGCAAAAGAGCTAAAAAGTATTTTTAACCATAGTTCATGTTTCATTTGATATATTTTATTAATTTCCATTTTCAATATCCCCTTCTTGATTGATACCTTCACAAGATTCTTTTAAATTTATTGTAAATAGATCTTCATCCATACCATTTACACGATTCTCTTTATTTATAATAGCTGCTCTAAAAGCCTGTAGTACCATTCTTGAACAAGCTTGTTGTTTTTTTGGTGCTGTGTATAGTTTTTCATCCATTAGCATTAAGGCTTTTACTGCGTTATCAAGAGTATCACCTTTTACCATCTCAGTGAAAAGTGAACCAGCTACAACTGTATCTTGACAGGCATTACAACCAAATGAGATATTTTCAAGTATCTCACCATTTAGTTTAATATATACCATAGCAAATTCACCAGTTTTTGTATCTGCACCCATACCAACACCATCGTTGTCTTCCATAACTCCGTAGTTTTTAGGATTCATCATATGGTCTAATACTTCAGCTGATATACTGGCTACATCACCAGTTTGTTCCAGTTTTTCTTGATTTTCTTGTTTAATATTTTTCATAAAATGAGTTTATCTAATTGTTATTAAATATCCTATTAGATATTTAAATCTTAATAGTGACACTACTATATGGATTATAAAGTACATTTGCACGATTTTGTATTTTTACATTTCGTCTTTGAGTAAAATCAACTGTATAGACACCTCCACTTGATGTTGAAAACCTAGCACATATTTTTGATGCTTCATCTATAATATGTTCAGGGATAGTTTTCTTTGTATTTGAAACAATAACATGGGAGGATACTTGCCCTTGAAGATGAAACCAATAATCACTAGCTCGACTATTTTGAAGAAGATATATATTTTCCCTCTCATCACGACCAAGCATTATTTTGTATCCATCAATAAAAAAGCTTTGGTAAGGTTGTGCTTTTTTTGTTCTTTTTTGGTTTTTATCTTTTTTAGGGATGTAAAATTCAACTTCATCATTTGTACTACAACCATTTATAGTAGTAATAAGACGATTATAAAATTCAACTTTTTGAGATAAGTTTAGTTGTTCTATATGTTGGTTTTTTACTTTTTGTTTCATTTTTTTAGAGTTTTTAAATAGGTCATTTGATTTTTTGATATTTAAACTTTTTTCATACCCTTTATTATTATGAAGTTCACTTAATATTAAAGTTGCTTCATCATTTAAATTAATAGATTTTTTTTCTAAGGTATCAATATCATCAAGCGAATCCAAAATCTTTTGAAGTTTTTTGATATTTTTATTGATTTGTACTATTTTTTGTTTTTTAGTATTTTCTAACTCTTTTAACTCTTTATCTCTATATAGGTCAAATAGATACTTATCTATATCATTTATACTCTTCTTCTCATATTTAAAGTCTGGTTTTTCTAACTCTTGTAGTTTTTGACCAACTTTAACAACTCTAAGCGATGACCACTCATCAATATGCCTAAGAGCTTCTAAAATAATATTATTTTCATCCAAAACTATGATATTTGTATTTTTTCCTGTAAACTCAAGTTGTAAATATGAAGATTGAGTTTTATATGAAGATTTACTTTGAACTTTTATAACTATTATCTTGTCATCATTTAAAAGATAGATATTATTAATCTTTGAGTTTGTAAACCGTTTTTTTAGTATCACATCAAAAGGTGCATTAAAATCTTTTTTTACATTATCATTAGATTCTTTTTTATAAATGGTTGAATCACCTCTACTAAGATTAAAATAATATATATTTTTATCATTGAATTCTATTTTTATAGTATTGTTTTCTACTCTTTTTATATATTTTATCGTATTGTATATATTTAAATGTTGCGAAAGTTGTTTCAAAATGTAATGTTTCATAGCGTTATTATAACATATTTATAACACATTTATAAATATATGATATACTTCTACTGAAATTTTAATAAAAGGAACTAAGTATGAATAAATTACTTAAATTAGTATTAGCAGGTGCAGTTGCATTAGCTATGAGTACAACAGTTGCATCAGCTGATGTAACAAAAGGTCAAAAGCTTTTCTCTAAAAAGCTTAAAAAAGCTTGTGGAATCACTGGAGCTAAAATGGCTGGAAAGCATACACAAGATGAGTGGGAAGAGATTATGGAAAATGGTGAAATGGCAAAAGAGATTAAAACTATTTGTCCAGATGTAAAAAAAGTAAAAGAGAAATTTATTCCTCATTATTTTGACTTTTTCTATGAATATGCGTCTGATTCAGGAAATGTTCCTTCTTGTTAATCTTAGATTAATAAGTAATAAAAAAGGCTAGTCAATTTGACTAGCCTTTTTTTATTCTTTAGCTATAATCTACAAAAGAGGATTATGCATCCTCATTTGCCTCAACTGTACATTTTCCTTTTTCACAATTTACATTTGCATCAAAGTATAAAACATTTTTAGCTGCATCGTCATCTAGGCTTCCTCTAGCATCTGTTGACATCATACCTGTATTACAGTATATAATATTTAACTTATCTTTTGGAAATTTAGTATGATCAATTTTTTCTGCTTTAGCATCCCAAGGAACATTTATAGCACCTGGTAAATGACCATCTTTAAATTGCTCTGCTTTTCTAACATCAATAAATTGAATGTTTGCAGGGATTTTATTTTTCTTAATCATATCAGCTAACCAAAATTGATCAATCATCCCATCAGCTGCAGACTCTCCACCTAAATGAATTTTTGCACCATTAATAATAATTAGTGGATTTTTTGGTTTATATGGACCTTTTGGAGCAGATTTACACTCTTTTACTAATGCCATCATCGGAAGTTTCTCTTTCTTCCATTCAGGAGCTCCACCTTTATATACATAAACTTTTGTATAACCAAGATCCATAAGTTTTCTAGCTAAGTGATCCGATTCTTCACATTTTAAACCATTACAAAAAGTTACAATTTTTGTTTTTTTATTTATTGGTAATCTTTGAAGTAGTTTTCTATCATTTTTTACAAGTTTTTTGGCATGAATATGAACTGCACCTAAAATTGTACCTTTAGAATAAAGTTTCATCCCTCTTGCATCCATAAATAATGCACTTTTTGCATTAAACATACCTTTTGCTTTTTTAAGTGGTATAATATTTAAATCACCACTTGCCACCGCCATTGTTGCAAATAATGCAATCGAAACAAACATCTTAATAATTTTGTTCATCTATTCTCCTTTTTTTGATTCTTAATTTTAACAACTAATTGCTAAAACATAGGTTAATAATATAAGAACTATAAGTAATTATTATATTGAATCTCTAATTTCAACTCTATTGATTATAAATTAGATAAGAAAATTTAATATAAGATTAAGTTATTATGAAGAGTTACTGTTTTATAATTTATTATTATAATTTTAGGAGATTAATATGAAAAAGAAAATTATTGGATTATCTATTATTGCATCACTTACTACAAGTGGTTATGCAGCTACAAATGCAGATATGCAATTACAGTTGGATCTGTTAAAAAAACAAATTGCTGCACTTCAGTCACAAATGGAGGAAAATACAAAATCTGTAAAACAAGTTACTAAAAAAACAAAAAAAATTGGTACAAAACTAAATAAGGTAAAAGCACATGGTGCCTCTGACAATATAAAATGGGATGTTGACTTTAGAACTGCATTTGATTCTATACACTATAAACATGCAAGTGGAGCAAAATCATCTAATCCTGATCTATTAACAAATAGATTATGGTTAGGGATGGGATTTTCACCTGATGAAAATACACTTTTTAAAGGTAAGTTATCATATTTTAAAGCTTATGGAGATACAGCAAATCATTCTCAGTCAAACACAAATCCTGGATATGCAAACTTTGATTGGCTTACAAGTGAAAATGCTACTGATAATACACTAAAAGTAAAAGAAGCATATTGGTTATATATGAATGATACATTTATAGATAAAGATATTGCATGGACAGTTTCTGTAGGTAGAAGACCATCAACAGATGGTTTAGGTATAAATCTTAGAGAGGGTATGAAAGATAATTCACCTTTATCACATACAGTAAATGTTGAGTTTGATGGAGCAAGTGCAAAATTTAATCTTGATAAAGTTACAGGTGTAGATGGTATGTGGTGGAAACTATGTACAGGTAGAGGTTTAACAAATGCAGTACCTAGATTTTCATCTAATGGATTATCTTATTCTTCAGACGATGCAGAAACAAATGATATAAATATGTATGGATTTATTTTTGTACCTTGGGACAATGGACAGTACTCAGTACATACAAATTGGGCTAGAGCAGAAAACTTAATAGGTTTTGCAATGGATAATACAAATCAAATTTATGGTGATCTTGCTGGAGGTGGTAGAGGATATGGTGCACAAGCAACTACAACTCCTGTATTTAGAAGTTTTGGTGATATGGATCTATTAACAGGTATGGTAAAAGCAGAAGGTATCGGTGATGGTATCAATGACTTTTTAGATGATACTACAGTATTTGCATCATGGGCACAATCTAAAACTAATCCAAAAAGTCCAAATGCAGGAGAAGCTGCTAGAATGCTTGGAAGTACAGAAAGTAAAACAGGTACATCTACTTGGATTGGTATAAATATGCCTGACCCTATGACAGATGATGGTAGAATTGGTATTGAATGGAATAAAGGTAGTAAATACTGGAGATCTGTAACTTATGGTGAAGATACAATGGCTGGTAGTAAAATTGCAGCTCGTGGTACAGCATGGGAAGTTTACTATAATAAACCAATAAACAAAGCATTAACATTTAATGCAAGATATACAAAAATTGATTATGATTATACAGGAAGTCAATCATTTTTTGGAGATGATGGAACACCTATGACTATGGATGAAGCAGTTGCAGCAGGACAAGATCCAGTTAAAGAAGCAACAGACTTAAGAGTATCTGTGAGTTATAGATTTTAAAATTTAGTTGAATTTTAACAAGTAATTAACACTATAAAGATATACTTTTCCATAAAATTAAAAGGGGAAGTGATGAATAAATTATTACTTAGTATACTAACAGTTGCTGCATTAGTTATAAATGTGCAAGCAGGAGAAAATAAGGATGGTTCTAAAGGGATGAAAAACCCAAGAGCTGTCCCTATGAATCAAGCTACAATTTTACAAGATGGTAAAAATAAAAAATATTGTCCAATTTGTGGTATGACACTACCAATGTTTTATAAAACAAACCATGCTGCAAAACATAATGAGAAAAATCATCAGTATTGTTCAATAGTTTGTGCTGTAGAGGATTCTTTAATGAATAATAAGAAACTTACAGACTTTAAGGTTGTAGATAATACTACATTAAAATTTATTGATTCAAAAGATGCTTATTTTGTTGTTGGAAGTAAAATGCCTGGAACTATGAGTGTTGTAAGTAAATATGCTTTTGGAACTAAAGAAGCTGCCAATAAACTTGTAGCTAAAAAAGGTGGAAAAGTTATGAAATTTGATGAGCTATATACTTTAGTTGTTAAATCTCAAGCAAAAGATATAAAAGCCACTAAAAAAAGACAAGCTAAAGCTGCTAAAAAAGGTGGTATGATATACAAAAAAATGTGTAAGAAAACTGACAAAAGATTTAGTTCTGTTGCAGATGCAAAATCATTTTTAGTATCAAGTAAAATATGTGGAAATATAAAAGGTAAAAAACATCAAGCGGTAGCTTTATTTTTATCAAATAAATAATCATATTAATTTAAAACCATTTAAAACCTCACATTTTGTGGGGTTTTTTAGTTTAATAGAAAAGAAAGTATTTAGTTTTATGATTATTTAAGTATTAGTTGAGTACAATCAACCTCCATTTTCTACAGCAATAAGAAGTTTTTATAAAATTTAGAAACTTATTTTTTATAAAGAGTTGGTTAATAGCAATGACTTTTAACCTGATAGAATCTGGAAAAACAATTAAAAAGGACATTTTTATGAAAGTAAGAGCTTCAGTTAAAAAAATGTGTGACAAATGTAAAATTGTCAAAAGAAAAGGTGTTACTAGAGTAATCTGTGAGATCAAAAAACACAAACAAAGACAAGGATAAGCCATGGCAAGAATTGCTGGTACAGACTTACCAAACAAAAAAAGAATGGAGTATGCGTTAACTTATATTTTCGGTATAGGTTTACATACATCAAGATTAATCCTAGATGCAACAGGAATATCTTATGATAAAAGAGCTCATGAGCTTTCAGAAGATGAAGTGGCTGCAATTAGAAATGAGATTCAATCTAACTATATGGTTGAGGGTGATCTTAGAAAAAAAGTTGCTATGGATATTAAGTCATTAATGGCTTTAGGGTCATATAGAGGATTAAGACATAGAAAAGGTTTACCGTGTAGAGGGCAAAAGACTAAAACTAATGCTCGAACAAGAAAAGGTAAAAAGAAAACTGTTGGCGCAGCAGCTCAATAAGGATAAATAGATATGGCAAAAAGAAAAGTAACTAGAAAAAAAGTTGTAAAAAAGAATATCGCTGACGGTATTGTTCATATTGCAGCTACTTTTAATAATACTATGGTAACAGTAACTGACAATGTAGGAAATGCAATTTCTTGGTCAAGTGCAGGAAACTTAGGATTTAGAGGTAGTAAAAAATCTACACCTTTTGCAGCTACAGCAGCAGTTGAAGATGCGATGGCAAAAGCTATGGAACATGGTATCAAAAATGTTGGTATTAAAGTTCAAGGACCAGGTTCTGGTAGAGATACTGCTGTTAAAGCAATTGGTGCTATTGAAGGTATCAATGTAAGATGGTTCAAAGATGTTACTCCATTACCACATAATGGTTGTAGACCACCAAAACGAAGAAGAGTATAAGGATAAGGTATGGCAAGATATAGAGGACCAGTTGAAAAACTAGAAAGAAGACTTAATGCTGACCTTGGACTTAAAGGTGAAAGAAGACTAAACGGTAAATCTGCTTTAGAAAAAAGACCTTTTGCTCCTGGACAACATGGACAAAGAAGAGCTAAACTATCAGAGTATGGTTTACAACTTCAAGAGAAACAAAAAGCAAAAATTATTTATGGTGTATCTGAAAAACAATTCAGAAAATACTTTAAAGAAGCTGCAAGAAGTGAAGGTAATACAGGGTCTAACCTAATTACTTTAATTGA
>JAYEOQ010000207.1:0-9208 GCA_034723215.1 Campylobacterota bacterium
TCAAACTTCTATCTACAAATCTCTTTGTGTTTGTCTGCTTGTTTTGTGGATGGGATTATAATGGGTTTTCTTCTTTATGTCAAGGGTTTACGATTAAAGTTTGCTTAAATTTTGGGATTCTTTTTTTTAGTATTTTATTTACTTATTTTTCAATAGATATATAAATAAAATTCGTATACAATAACAACTATAATTAAAGGTTTAACAATGCAAATAAGAATATATTACGAAGACACAGACGCAGGTGGGATTGTTTATCATGCCAATTATTTAAAATATTGTGAAAGAGCTAGAAGTGAATATTTTTTTAAAAAAGGTTTAACACCTATTATTGATGGTGCACATTTTGTAGTAAGAAAAATGGATTGTGATTTTATAAACTCTGCGAAGTTTGCAGATATAATTGAAGTATCAACCTCTTTAGTTCAAATGAAAAAATCTTCATTTACCCTTTTTCAAGAGATTAAAAAAGATGACAAAGTATTATTTACAGCAACTGCGTTGTTAGTTCTTGTAAAAGATGGTAAAGTCAAAAGAATTGACTCTAAAATAGAAGAGCTTTTAAACTCTCTATTTAACTAGTTAATTTTTTATTCTATAAAACTTTAAAAGCTTCTTCTAGGTCTAAAGTACCTTCATAAAAAGCTTTCCCTACAATACATCCTGCAATATTACCATTTGCTTTACAGTTTATAATATCATCTATATCTTTTACTCCACCAGAAGCGATAGTATCAACACCAGAGGCTGTTGCAATTTCATCTGTCCACTCAACATTAACGCCACAAAGCATACCATCTTTAGATATATCTGTACAGATAATAGCTTCAACACCAGCATCTGCAAACTCTTTAGCTAAATCTGTAGCTTTCATAGTAGAAAATTCAGCCCAACCCTCAACTGCAACCATACCATCCATAGCATCAATACCAACTGCAATAGGATATTTACAAGCCATATCTTTTACAAACTGTGGGTCTTTAACTGCAATTGAACCTAAAATAAGCCTATCAACACCAAGTTCAACATACATCTTAATAGTCTCTTCATCTCTGATACCACCACCAAGTTCAATTTTTAGATTACAATTTTCTCTTATCTTTTTAATCTGCTCAAGATTAGCTGGTTCTCCAGCAAAAGCACCATTTAAATCAACAATATGAAGCCATTTAGAACCCAACTCTTCAAATCTTTTAGCAACTTGCCAAGGCTCATCACTATATATCTTTGCACTATCCATAACACCTTTGCTAAGTCTTACTGCTTTTCCATCTTTTAAATCAATCGCTGGTAATATATCCACTACTTCATCCTTTTTATTTATTTAATTTCGAGTAACCATTTTTAATAATACTTAATAATGATAGTTTATATCTAAAAAATACATATTGTTTTATAAACCATCCAATAAAACCTTTAACTTTAACAATACCATACAGATCACACACAGCATACCTACCACCAAGAGCTATTAAAGTACCTTCAAGTTTTGGATTACATATTTCTAACTCTTTATTATCTATACAATTTAAAACATTTTTTCCTGAGGTTATACCACTTGCTCTTGCTACAGTTACATTTTGAGGCATTATCTCCCCTGCACTATTTTTAATAACAGAAATATCACCAACAGCAAAAACATTTTTGTATTTATCTATTTGAAGATACTCATTTACTATTATTCGATTTTTATTATTTTTTTCTGTATCAAATTTTGATGCTATATTTGCAGCTTCTACACCACCTGTAAATACGATAAACGAATATCTTATTTTTGTCCCGTTTGAAAGATATAAATACTCTTTATCACTACTTTCCATCAATGCATTTGTAATAACATTTATCCCTAGAGATTTCAATCTTTTATGAGACATATTTATCATCTCTAATTCAAATCCTGGTAATATTGTATCTGTATTAGTAACTAATGATATTTGTAAATTATCACACGCAAAATTACCTCTTTTAAAAAACTTTTTTGCATAGTATGCCATCTCAGCACTTACTTCTACACCAGAAAGCCCAGCACCTACAACTACTATATGTGTTTGATCACATTTTTTTGCTTCACCTGATACTTTGTTGAATAGTTGTGTTTCAAAACTTTGTTTAAAAAATATAGCACGATGTAGTTTCTTTATATCATCAGTATTTTTCAATCCATCTATACTTTTAGGGAAAAATGTCCTTGTACCTGCAGCCATAATCAAATAATCATATTGAACTATCTCTTGCTCTTGTGTAAAAATTTTATTTGATTCTAAATCTATATCAGTAACTCTAAGATTTTTATACTCTAAATAATCATGATCAAAACCATAACATAAAGTTGTCAAATCAATAGTTACATCTGCTATATTTGCTTTGTTTGCAATAAGATCATAAACCTCTGGCTGTAAGTTATGAAAAGTGTGTTTATCTATAAGAGTAATTTTTATATCTTTATTTTTTACTAACTCTCTTAAAGCATAAATACCAGCATATCCTCCACCTATTATTACTACTTTTTTCATTAGTTACTTTCTCTAAATAAGTTAATAAGTTTTTCTTTTAATTCATTGAAATTTGGATGATTATAATCAAAAGGATGACTCATTTGTTTATAAAAAGTATTATATGCCCACTTGTCTGTTAACTCATATTTATAACATTCTTTAAATTTATTAATACACTCTTTTTGTTCATTATCTAATACAGATAATAAAAAAGACTCTAAATGTCCCTCTTTATTTTCATCACACATTATGTGATATTCAATGGGTATATTAAAATCTAAATCTTCGATAAGTTTTATTAGTGCTTTTTTAGAATTCTCATATCCTCTATTTGGATTTGTATCTTTTTCATTATCAGCATCAACAACTATCAATATTTTATTAATTTTTTCTATATCAGATTCTATTTCATCATAATATTTATGAGTAACATTTAAAATATTATCTTTTCCTTTGAAGTCATAATATATTGTTTTATTATTATTTAAATTATACTCTTCAAGTAAAGAATCAAAAAAATCACAATCCGATTTTCCCTCATAAGCAATAACTACCATCCTCTTACCTCATTGCCCATTTTTATATATCTTAAAAATCGTTCTGAATTCATAACAATAGAATCTAATTTATTTTCTTTATTTTTTCCAAGTTCAATAAAACTTATATCCTCATCTTCTAATTTCTTAGAAACTCTTGCATAAGACTCTATACACTCTTTTGAATGTGTTGTAGCAAAAACTTGTACATTTTGTTCTTTTGAGATAGTTAATACAATTTCCCATAATGTATCAAGCTGAGTATAGTGAATACCATTTTCTATTTCATCTAAAAATACTATCCTTTCTTTATTCAAAAATAGTGATAAAATAATATTTATAAATTGTTTTAATCCATCTCCAAATTCAGATAATACGAGATATTCATTATCTTTAAATAGCATTACTTGATTCTTTATTACATCTAATTTTTCTATTTGAAAACAATCTTTTAGTACTTCATTTAAATAATCAAATTTATGTAGCAATTTTATTTCATCTATACAATCAACAATATAGTTTTGACGCATACTTGTTTGAGATATAAAAGAATTATTTTTTATATTTAATGGTTTATCTTTGCCTTGATAAAAATCTAAAAATTCTCTAACTCCATCATTATAATTTTTTTTAGGAACTTGATATAAGGTATCTGAAAAAAAATGATCTCCTATACTACAAAGCTTATCATTTATTTTGATAATTGACTCATTAAATTTAAAATCAAAACTATTTGTATCATTTACTATATCAAACTCTTTTAATGAGTTTCTATTTAATTCCAAAACCAATAATGAATGAAAAAAGTCTTTTGGATTGTCTGTATTAATTCCTAAATAACACGCCTCCATAAAAGCCGTCTTACCAACATTATTCTTCCCACCTATTAGATTAACTCTTTTAAATCCTTTTGCATTAAAATCTTTAAAACATTTAAAATCTTTTATCTCTATATATTCTAATAAGTGATTATCCATCTTTTATATCTCCATAAAATTTTTAAGTATTTGTATCCCATTGTCGTGTGACTTTTCTGGGTGTGGTTGAAATCCGTAGATGTTATCTTTTTGAACGGCACTAGTGAAATCATATCCATAATGTGTAGTTCCTATTGTATACTTGTCATCTGTTACTACATGAAAAGAGTGTACAAAATATAGATATGGATTCTCTAACTCTTTAAATAGTTTATTATCTTTATGGAACAGTTTATTCCAACCTATATGTGGAACTTTGTGGTCATCCATATCCATTTTTGATTTATCAAAAGCTACAACTTTTCCAGGTATTAAACCTAAGCCTTTATTTAAACCAAATTCTTCTGATGATTCAAATAGTAGTTGCATACCCAAACAGATACCAATCATAGGTTTACCAGATGCTGCAAACTCTAAAACTGCCTCTTTCATACCAGTCTCTTTTAGATGCTCCATAGCATCTGCAAATGCTCCAACACCTGGAAGTATAACTCTATCGTACTCTTTTACTTTTGAAGGGTCACTAACTATATCAGCTTTTACACCTATTAGTTTACAAGCGTTGTATACACTTGCTAAATTTCCCATATTATAGTCAATTATCGCTACCAATATTTTTTCCTATATTTTATTTAATTTTGTGATTTTATCACACTCTTGCATCACATATGGTTAAAGCAAACAATACTTCACAACCATTTTTTTCCAATACCTCTTTTGCTTCTAAAATTGTAGAACCAGTTGTAACTAAATCATCAACTAAAATAACTTGAATATTTTTATCACCTGTATAGTTAAACTCTCTTCTATTCTTTTTACGGAACTCTAAATCTTTCCCTGCATACTTTACTATTTTTGTTGCTTTTAGAGTGTTAAAAACAGGTATGATATTTTTTGACTTTAGTTTGTTTGCTAGAATTGCTGTTTGTGAAAACTCATGTCTTGTATGATCATCAATAGGTATAGCAGATACTTTAGTTGTAAACTCAAAATTATCTGCAAACTTTTTAAAAGATAAATCAGCCAAGATATTAAATATCCTATCCCCATAAAATTCATACTTAGTATTTAAAAACTCTTTTAGATCATCATAAGGATAAAAACTATAAACAAAAAAATCCTTTTCTAACTCTCTTTTATGAAAGCTAGATTCCAACAGATTATTTTGACAAGTTTTACAAATAATAACAAAAGATAAGTTTTGGCAAGTTATACATCTCATAGAATAATTATATACTAATTTTAATTAATTGAAATAATTTTAATATAAGTATCAAATGATAATCTTCTTATAAATTAACAATAGGATATAAAATGAATACAATAATTGTAGATAAAGAGTGTGGATGCTTTAAAAAAAGTGCTTATGAAAATAATATGAAATTTGAATCAAAAGATGATGCTCTAATGCAAGCAAACCTTATGATAAAATATATGAATACAAAATTTTGTGGTAAACACGATTTTACATTAGCCCAAAACGAAAATGAGTTTTTAATATCAGTGGGTATGAAAGAGTCAGGACAAGGTGGTGGATGTTGTGGTGGTGGACACTGTTCTTAAAAGTTTTTTAACTTTTAAATAGGAAAAAAGATATCTTTTTTCCTATTTTTTTGCTTGAAGGATAATCAACTCTTTTAACTCACCAATCTGGGTTCGTAGTTTTTCTAATTCTACCTTAGTATGATCCTCACTTGTATGAACCTCTTCTATTATATTACTTTCCTCTTCATTGTTTAATTCACCCATTGCATCAACAACAACTGCAATAATAAGATTTATCATAATAAATGTTGCAATAAGAACAAATGTTATAAAAAATATCCATGACAATGGATAAACTTCCATAACAGGACGAGCAATACCCATAGACCAAGATTCTAATGTCATAACTTGAAATAGTGTATAAAATGTTTCACCTAAAGTTCCAAACCATTGAGGGAAAGCTTCACCATAAAGTTGTGTAGCCATAATTGCAAAAATATAAAACAGTAAAGATAATAATGCTCCAATTGAAGCCATACCAGGTATAACTTGAACAAGTGCCATAACTATCTTTTTCATTTGTGGTACAACAGTAATAAGTCTTAAAAGTCTTAAAACTCTAAGTATTCTAAGTATCTCAAATCCAGCACTTGTAGGTACCAAAGATACAGCTACAATTAAAAAATCAAATATACTCCATCCATCTTTAAAAAAACTTACTCTATGAACATATATTCGTAAGATAATCTCAATCGTAAATATAGTGATAACAAACTTGTCAAACATATGTAAGATAGTTCCATAATCAGCCATTACAGACTTAGAAGTTTCTAATCCCATTGTAATACCGTTTATTATGATTAAACCTATAATAAAGTTTTGAAAGTAATTAGTTTGAATAAATTGTTCTATTTTGTTGTACATTGATTTTCTCTTTTCTGATTTTTATTTTTATTTGATTGTTTTAGTGTTGTTTGTTTTAAAACTAGATAAATTTAGATGAGGAAAGTTCAAGGAGGAAGAAAGTTTTTTGATGGAAGCTTACTGAAGTAAGTGAGTAGCAAAAAAATTTCTTCCGACGAAGAAATTTTCCATATAAATTTAATCTAGTTTTAAAACTGCCATGAATGCTTCTTGGGGTACTGATACTTTTCCGATTGATTTCATTCTTTTCTTACCAGCTTTTTGTTTCTCTAATAGTTTTCTTTTTCTAGATATATCTCCACCATAACATTTTGCTGTTACATTTTTTCCAGTAGATTTTACAGTTTCTCTAGCAATAATATCTTTTCCAATACTTGCTTGAATAGCTACTTCAAAAAGTTGTCGCGGAATTAACTCTTTTAGTTGTTTAACAAAAACTCTACCTCTTGCTTGTGCTTTCTCTTCTGGTACAATAATACTTAGTGCATCTACAGCTTCACCAGCTACAAGTACATCTAGTTTTTTTAAGTTTCCAGGTCTAAATCCAGTCACCTCATAATCAAAACTTGCATAACCTTTTGTTGTAGATTTTAATTTATCGTAAAAATCCATAACTATCTCATTCATAGGTATATCATACTCTAAAAGAACTCTTTTATTTATATAGTCCATTTTTATCTGAATACCACGCTTATTATTAAGAAGTGTTATAACATTTCCTAAATATTCATCAGGCACTAATATTGTAGCTTTTACATAAGGCTCTGAGATAGTCTCTATATAGTTTACTTTTGGTAACTCATAAGGGTTTTGAATCATCATCTCTTCACCAGAAGTTGTTAAAACTTTATATACAACTGTTGGTGCTGTTGCTATTAGGTCAAGATTAAACTCTCTTTCAAGTCTCTCTTTGATAACTTCCATATGAAGCATACCTAAAAAACCTGTTCTAAATCCACTTCCAAGAGCAACAGAACTTTCTGGTTCGTAACTAATTGAACTATCATTTAAACTTAGTTTTTCTAAAGCATCTCTTAAATCTTCAAACTTATCTGTATCTATAGGGTAAAGTCCTGCAAATACAAATGGTTTAGCTGGTTCAAAACCATCAATTGCTTGGGCTGTTGGATTTTTTGCGTCAGTCATAGTATCACCAACGGCTATAGCTTCAGTTGTTTTAAGCCCAAGTACAACTATACCAATCTCACCAGTTTCTAGTTCGTTTGTTTTTTCTTGTTTTATAGGGTGTGGATACATTAAATCTAAAACTTTATGTTCATACTCTGTATTCATCATACGAAGCATTTGCCCCTTTTTAATACTCCCCTCATAAACTCTTACAAGTGCCAAAGCACCAAGATAGTTATCAAACCAACTATCATAAATAAGTGCTTTTGTTGGAGCAGACTCATCACCAGTAGGAGGTGGCAGTCTGTCAACAATAGAATCAATCAGATCTCTTACACCTACACCTGTTTTTGCACTAATTAAATTATGCTCAGTACAATCAAGTCCAATAGCATCTTCTGTCTCTTCTAAAACTCTCATAGGATCAGCAGATGGTAGATCTATCTTATTTACAACTGGCATAAGTGTAAGGTCATTTTCCATAGCAATATAAACATTTGCAATAGTTTGAGCCTCTACACCTTGAGTAGCATCAATAATAAGTAAAGCACCCTCAGATGAAGCTAAACTTCTACTTACCTCATAAGAAAAATCAACATGACCCGGAGTATCAATAAGATTTAATATATAATGTTCACCATCTTTTTCATAGTTTAATCTTACAGATTGTGCTTTTATAGTGATACCACGCTCTTTTTCAATATCCATTGTATCCATAACTTGTGCTGACATCTCTCTGTCACTTACACTTCCACACTCTTGTATGATTCTATCCGCTAATGTACTTTTACCATGATCAATATGGGCTATAATACTAAAATTTCTTATTTTACTTTGCAATATCTATTCCTAACTTTATTTTATAATTTATATAAATATACTTTGAATTGATTCTTTTGTATATATTCTTTTGATTGTTCTTGCTGTAATTTCAGAAGCTGTTAATACAGTAACTTTATCATGCTCTTGAGATAAAGGGATAGTATCTGTGATTACTAACTCATCCAATGCACTTTTTTCAATTCTATCAAATGCTGGTCCACTTAAAACACCATGTGTACAACATGCCATTACACTTGTAGCACCTTTAGCTTTTAGTACATCAGCCGCTTTTGTTAATGTTCCAGCTGTATCAACCATATCATCAAGGATAATAACATCACGACCAGTAACATCACCAATAATATTCATAACTTCAGATACATTTGCTTTTTCTCTTTTTTTATCAACAATAACTAAATCATATCCTAAAGACTCTGCATATGTTCTAGCTCTGGCAACTCCACCAACATCTGGAGATGCGATGATAGGATTTTTTAAGTTTTTAGACTTAATATACTCAACAAATAGAGTTGAACCAGTAAGATGATCTACAGGAATATCAAAGAACCCTTGAATTTGTGCAGCATGCAGATCAAGAGTGATAACTCTTTGAACACCAGCTACTTGAAGCATATCAGCAACTAATTTAGCTGTAATTGGAACTCTAGGAGCTGCTTTTTTATCTTGTCTTGCATATCCAAAATATGGGATAACAGCATTAATAGTCCCAGCACTACTTCTTTTTAAAGCATCAACTATAATTAATAATTCCATTAAGTTATCATTTGCAGGAGCACAAGTTGGTTGAATAATAAATACATCTTTACCACGAACTGACTCA
>JAYEOQ010000208.1:0-9114 GCA_034723215.1 Campylobacterota bacterium
GTATAATAGATATGTAATGTTATCCCTTACGATAACTCAAGATAATATTATAAATTTAAATTACTCATTATTAAAAGATTTTTATGGTATACATCACAAGTTTGATATATCAATAGATTGTAAGGATAATAAAATTATAAACAACTCTGATATATCTATTTATGCAGATAGATTTGAGCTTTCAAGCAGTGATTCTATACCGTATAGTGATGGTAGCTATATAGTCAAAAGTGGCGGTTGTTTAAATTTTGAATTAGTTGATTGAATTGAATAATGCTAATACTAGAGATTTCACCGTTCCAAGTTTTAACATTGAAATAATTTAGAAACTTGTCAGAATATGTTGTAAAGTTTATTGTTATGAGGATGAGATGGACCCTGATTAAATCAGGGCAATTCTCAATTCTTACATCATCCCACCAGGCATACCACCCATTCCACCCATATCTGGCATAGGAGCAGCCGCTACAGCATCACCTGCTACATCAGATACAGTAGCTTCTGTTGTAAGAAGTAAAGATGCAACAGAAACTGCATTTTGCATTGCTACTCTTTCAACTTTAGTTGGATCTACAATTCCTGCTTCAAACATATCTACATACTCACCTTTTGCAGCATCAAAACCGATATTTGCGTCTGTTGATTTTGCAATTTCATTTACAACAACACCAGCATCAAAACCAGCATTTGAAGCGATTTGTTTCATAGGAGCTTTAACTGCTCTTATTATAATATCAGCACCAATTTGCTCATCACCCTCTAAAGAGTGAGAAACTTTTAATGCAGCTTTGATAAGTGCAGCTCCACCACCAATAACAATACCCTCTTCAACAGCAGCTCGTGTAGCAGATAAAGCATCATCAACTCTATCTTTTTTCTCTTTCATCTCTGTTTCTGTAGGAGCTCCAACTTTGATAACAGCAACACCACCAGAAAGTTTTGCAAGTCTCTCTTGTGCTTTTTCTCTATCATAATCACTTGTAGTATTTTCAATCTCATTTCTGATTTGCCCTACTCTAGCTTCAACAGCACCTTTATCTCCAGCACCATTAACTATAGTTGTATTATCTTTATCAATTACAACTTTACCAGCATTTCCAAGTATATCCATAGTCGCACCCTCAAGTGTCATACCCATCTCTTCAGAGATAACTGTAGCACCTGTAAGAGTTGCGATATCTTGAAGCATAGCTTTTCTTCTATCACCAAAACCTGGAGCTTTTACTGCTGAAATATTTAAACTTCCTCTTAATCTATTTACAACTAATGTTGAAAGTGCTTCACCATCAACATCTTCTGCAATAATTAAAAGTGGTCTTTGAGTTTGATTTACAGCTTCTAAAATTGGTAATAACTCTTTTAAAGACGAAATCTTTTTATCAGATAAAAGGATAAATGGATTTTCCATCTCTGCTGTCATTTTGTCTACATTTGTTACAAAGTATGGTGATAAATAACCTCTATCAAACTGCATACCCTCAACAACATCTAGTTCATCTTCAATACCTTTTGCCTCTTCAACAGTGATAACACCATCTTTACCAACTTTGTCCATAGCTTCTGCAATCATATCACCAATTTGTGTATCTGAGTTTGCAGAGATAGTAGCAACTTGTGCAATTTGGTCTTTTGTATCAACAACTTTTGACATTGCTTTAAGCTCTGTTAAAATTGATGCAGATGCTTTATCCATACCTCTTTTAAGTTGTACTGGATTTGCTCCAGCTGTTACATTTCTAAGTCCCTCTTTGAAAATTGACTCAGCTAAAACAGTAGCTGTAGTTGTACCATCTCCAGCTTCATCATTTGTTTTTGAAGCAACCTCTTTTACAAGTTGAGCTCCCATATTTTCTAAACTATCTGCTAGTTCAATCTCTCTTGCTACTGAAACACCATCTTTTGTAATAGCTGGTGAACCAAATGATTTTTGTAATAATACATTTCTACCTCTTGGTCCCATTGTAACTTTAACTGCGTCAGCTAATTGTTTTACACCACTATATAATCTGTTTCTTGCGTCATCACTAAAATATATCTCTTTTGCCATTATTTATCTCCCTCAAATCTACCTAAAATTTCACTTGTCTCCATAACTAAATACTCTGTACCATCAATAGTAACAGCTGCACTTCTTGCAAATTTAGTATAAATAACTTTATCTCCAACATTTACATGCTTAACATCAGCACCTATTGCTATTACATTTGCAGTTGTTGGTTTCTCTTGAGATGCATTATCTGGGATAATAATCCCACTTGCTGTTTTAGTCTCTAATTCTTGTACTTTTACAAGTACTCTATCGCCTAATGGTGTAAAATTCATTTTAATTCCTTTTATTCTGTTATATTATAATATTTATAAGTAAATTAGCACTCATATTATTTAAGTGCTAGATTGTATATCAATTTTTGATTTTTGTCAATTAATTAGGGCTTAAATTATTACTGTTTATTCAATATCTCTTTTTATCCAATCTACAGAGCAACTTAATTCACCATATCCACTTTGCTCATTTATATGCCCTGCATCTTCAAGTATCTTAAGTCCAATATTAAGTTGAATTTGAAGCTCCATAATCTCATCTTGCGTCATATAAGGATCGTTTGTACTTCCAACCATAATAATCTCTTTTGCTTTTAAATCTTTAACTATAGGGTATGGAAAAAAAGTTTTTAACTCCTCTATCTTACAATCTTGACCTACAGGTGAAACCAACATAAGTTTTTCAATTGGTTCAATATCAAACTTCTCTACAAAGTGAAACCACAAAATATTTGCCAAAGAGTGACAAACTACAATATCTGGTTTAAAATGATTAAACTCTTTTTCTAAAAAATTTAACCATTCATCTAATGTAGGATTATCTTTTTTTGGAAGTTCAGGAAAAGATACTATATAGTTATCTTTTATAAGTTGTGAAGCTGTATGCGCTTGCCAATGTGGATAAGAACTACCACCCCAACCGTGTAATATTAATACTTTTTTATCCACTATTTCATATCCCTTACACACCTAACATATTTAGGGTATGTTCTATTTTGATAATACACTGCACCACTTTTAAAAAATACATAATATGCATATCTTCCAAAATTTCTTATCCAAGTTCTATCACTTGTCCAGTAATCATCTTGAACTATATGATAAAATACTTTATTTATCATAATTTCCTCTTTTACTCTACTTTTATCTATAATATACTCATACTCTTCAACTGATGGAAGTCTCCAATTCATAAAGCCACCTTGTTTAAGTTTTTCACAATACTCTATTGCATGAGGATGTGTTAGTATAACTTTTGTATTATGAGGATGATCCTGCCAAAGTAATTTATGTGTTTTATCTACAACAGTATCTCCACTTTTTCTTAAATCAAATGCAAATAAAAGAGTTGCACTTATCAACATAGCTATCATAGTCTTCATCATCAAATCCTTATGTTTTTATATTGTATTTTTTTCTTTCAAGTCTATCAACTATTTTTTCATCCATAACTTCAATATTTAACTTTTCATCTTCTAAAAAAATAAGTCCTACTAACTCTTTACATTTTTTCTCTTCTTTATTTGGAGTGTGTTTTTTCCACTGTTCAAACTCTTTTTCAAAAATCTTTCTCATATCATTTTCATGATATTTTCTCTCTAAAACTAATGCAATCGTTATAATTAACAGCATTATAAAAGGTATTGTCATATCACCCATTACAATATCTCCTTACCTCGTCATTTGCCAAAAATATATCATCTATATTATTTAATTTTATATTGTTAAATTTATTTATCGCATTCAATGAAAGTTTAGCAATATCTAAAAAACCAATCTCACCTTTTAAAAATTTCTCAACACCCACTTCATTTGCAGAGTTTAAAACTACACCTAAGTTATCATTTTGAAGAAGTTCATCTTTTATCTCCCAGATATTATAACGGTTGTTTTCTATTTTTCTAAACTCTAAATTTTGTAACTCTAATAGATCAACTGGTTTTAATATTTGCTCTTCCACTTTATTTAAAATAGCATAAGATATAGGAAGTTGCATATTAGCATGTGCTAGATGTGCTGTTGTACTGCCATCTGTAAAATTAACCATCGCATGGATTATTGATTTTGTTTCTATTATTGCATCACACTTTACTGTATCAAACAACCATCTTGCTTCTACAAGTTCAAAAAGTTTATTTGTCATTGTTGCACTATCTATTGTGATTTTATTTCCCATAGACCAATTTGGGTGATTTAGAGCTTCTCTTATTGTTACATCTTTTAATTTATCCAAAGGATAATCTCTAAAACTACCACCAGATGCTGTTACTGTTAAGCTATCTATTTTTTTTGTTTCATCCATTAAATACCATAAACCAAAATGTTCACTATCTATTGGTCTTAAATATGAAGTATCTATAAACTTACCAGCTACTACTAGTGACTCTTTATTTGCTAAAGCTACTTTTTTACCACACTCTATCGCTTTAAGTGTAGGTTCAAGCCCAAAAAAACCAACAAGTGCATTTACTACCAAATCAGACTTAGAACTTTCAATAGCTTCTAAAATAGCAACTTGCCCCGCTTTTACATTTGTATGGTTTACTTTTATTGTATCAACTTCATTTGCAATAATTACTAACTTTGGACTAAAATCTTTTAACTGATTATTTAAAAGTTCAATATTGTTTCCAGCAACTAAAACTTCAATATTTATACCAAATTTTTTAGCTATATTAAGTGTATTTACACCTATAGAACCTGTACTACCAAGTACTATCAAGCAACAAACCTTAAAAGTATAAGCATCACAATACCACCAAATAAAAACCCATCTGATCTATCTAAAATACCACCATGACCTGGTAATATATCTCCACTATCTTTTACATCGGCTTCTCTTTTTAAGTAACTCTCAAATAGATCACCAAATACAGATGCAGCAGCGACAAATAAAGATATTATAAATGCACTAAAAAATCCCATAGATTCAGGGCTAAAAACTATCCCTAAAACAGCAGCAGTAAATATACCACCAAATACACCCTCTAAAGTTTTATTTGGACTTGTTTCACAAAACTTTGTAGCTCCTATACTTTTACCTATAAAATATGCACCAACATCAGCACCAGCTACAACAGCTACTAGCCATAACAATGACTCAATTCCAAATGATACATAAAGCGACAACAGAAACAAAAATGAAACTATAGGATACATAAGTGGCAAAAACAACTGTTTATTAAACTCTTTTGTATATGCTAAAATCGAAGCAAAAATAATACCCACAAGAAACACTAAATCCTCTGGCTTAGGATAAAAATATGCACCAACCCATATAGCTAAAGCATAAATATATATCTTGTCATCTTCAATTTTAAATAGATTCATAGATTCACTTAAACCTATAAACATCAATACTCCAAACATAAACCAAGTAAGCAACAATGAATCAATATAACCCATAAGCAAAAATGCTGCAAGCAATGCAATTCCTGTTTTTATCCTTGTACTACTTCCACTAATAATATCTGACATATAACTTCCTATTTCTTTAATTATAAACATTATACAAAAGTTATACTTATTAATAAATTCTAAAATATTTTATAGGTAAATAAGCCAAATTAAAGTAGAATAATTTTTATATAATAATATTTAAGGAATATAAATGGTAACTAGTGAAGAATTTAAAAGTGTGTTAATAAAATCTCTAAATTTAGAAGATATAACACCTGATGAGATTGAAGATAACGACCCTTTATTTGGGGATGATGGCTTAGGTTTGGATTCTGTCGATTCTATTGAATTAGTATTAGCTATCGAGAAAGAGTATGGTGTTAAAATCACTGATACAAAAGAGTATGATACAATTTTCTCTTCTATAAACAGTTTACTTAAATATATTAATGACAATAAAAAATAAAGTTTTTATTACAGCAACATCATCAATATGTTGTGCTGGTCAAAATGATTCTGAATTATTTAAAAATATTTGTAATCAAAAAACTGGTATAACTATAGAAACAAACTATTTTCACAACTCTACAACAGCAATAGGAAAAATCAAATCACCAAATAGATTTTATGAAAATTTAATTCTACAATGTCAAAATATTTTAAATCAAAGTGATATTGAAAACTTTGAAGATACACTTCTAATCATCGGTTCATCAGTAGGTGGGATGAAAACAACTGAAGATTCATTTTTTAAAAATAGTGAATATAAAGATATCGATACTACTAAACATAGTATTGATGCTATTGCCGATGTTATAAAAGAGAAATTTAAATTTTATGATGATATTGCATTTTCAACTGCTTGTACATCTAGTGCAAATGCTATTGGCTATGCTTATGAAGTTTTAGGCAAAGGTATTTATAAAAATGCTTTGGTTGTAGGTGTTGATTCATTGTGCCAAACTACTGTAGGTGGTTTTTTATCACTTGGTGTTTTATCTTCAAACCCTTGTAAACCTTTTGATATAAATAGAGATGGGATGAATGTATCAGAAGCTATAGCTTGTATTTTATTAGAAACTACACCAAATAAAAACTCTGTTGAAGTTTGTGGAGTTGGATATAGTAGTGATGCTCACCATATGACAATGCCTCATATAGATGGTGCAAAAACAGCTATGAAAAATGCTTTAAAATTAGCAAATATAAAATCTAATCAAATAGACTATATAAATGCTCACGGAACAGGAACAATTGCAAATGATACTTCAGAAGTAGCTGCAATAAACGAAACTTTTAGCCATAAACCAAAAGTAAGTTCAACTAAATCTATCACAGGTCATACACTAGGGGCTGCTGGTGCTATTGAAGCTATTATATCATCACAAATTTTACTAAATCAAACTATACCAAGTAGCACAGCTTTAAAAGAGATTGAAAATCAAGAGATAAATTTTTCTACTAAAACAGTTAAAAATGATATAAACTATATCCTTAGCAACTCTTTTGCCTTTGGTGGAAATAACTGTAGTTTAGTTTTTGGTAAAGTGATGGAAAAATAATATGAAGATAAATTTAGAGATACTAGATAGTGCATTTATCTATGCACCAACTCAAATAGAAGAGTTAAATACAAAAGAATTAGTTCCTAAGATGGTTACAAGAAGAAGACTGACAAGAGCTTCTAAAATAGCTATATATTTAGCATCTCAAACATCTTTTGAAAATGGTAGAATAATATATGGTACACAATACGGAGAGGCAGCTGCCACTTCAACTATTTTAAACTCTATAAATAACAAAGAAAATATAAGCCCAACTGTATTTCAAAACTCGGTATATAATACTGCAGTATCATATCTATCTATAATTAGTGGAAATAAAAATGAGATAACAACAATATCTAGTGGAGATAAAACATCACTAAATGTTCTTAAATCAGGAGCAATAAAAGCACTTGATGGGGATACAATATTGTTAATATGTTGTGAAACTTTAAATATTGAAAATATAGAAAAGATTAATAGCTGTATTGATTTTTTAGAGTGTGGGGTAGCTTTAAAAGTTAAAATTACAAATAAAGTCAAAACATTAGAATTTACAGATAAAACTATCAATGAAAAGATACCTAAATCTATAAGTGATATGGTAAATATTGTAAAAAATCTAAATAGTGATAAAGAGAATATTATTGAGATAAATATATGATACTACCTCATCAAGAACCTTTAATATTTGCAAAAAAAATAATAGAACAAAATAAAGAGTTCAATATAGTTAAATGTGAATTTAATCATATTCCAACATTAGCAACATTTATTGAAGCTGCTGCACAAGCAAGTATCTCATTTATAAAAGATAATGATACAGCTAAGATAGGTTTTTTAACTGTTGCAAAAAACATTAATAAACTTGAGAGTATTACGAAAACAACATATTTATTTAAACTAGAAAATACAGCAGAACTAAATAGTATGAAACAATTTTATTTTGAATCACTTGAAGAGGATACTAAAAAAGTAGTTGTAAATGGTAACTTTACTGTTGTTTTACAAGAGTAGTACTATCTCTTTTTAGTTTAAAATCTCCATGTATAGTTTTATTGTTTATTCTACTTAGTGAAAATATTATTTTTTGTGATAAAATTGAATTTAAATTCTTAAAAAAATAACTATTGCTACTTAAATAAACCCCTGCAAAATCCAACTTTGAATTATATATATCAATCCCTTTTTTAGCATTTATATTTGAAGCTGTTATCTCTAAATATGAATTAATTAAATATGAGCTATCTATAATATTTATATCTGTATTTTCAATAGTAACTTTTGTTTTTACTATAGTAAACTTGTCTATCGTTGCATCTTTGATTAAAATATTTTTACAATTAATTAGCTCAAGATTTACAATCTCTCCACTTATTACTCTATTGTTTATATTTCTTAATATTATTTTTTTAGATATATTAAAATCTTTTTTTACTACGGTGTTATATTTTGGATTATTTAAGTGAGCTTTTAAATATTTGATATATATTTCAAAAGAATCTACAATTGGAAGATGTTTAGAACCCTTTATAATATCAAGCTTTGAGTTTTTTATCAATTTATTAAGAACATATCCTGTTCTAAGTGGTGCAACATCATCATCTTCACCCCATATAATCCTTGTATTTATATCAATACTTTGTGGAATATTTGAAAAGTCTTCATGAACTAAAGATATTGCAGAAACTGTAGTTGGATTTGATCTAAAAACAACCTCTCGTACTTTTGAAAAACCTAAAAGTGAATTTATATCTATAGGTATAATTGATTCTATTTTTTCTGGTATAGATGATAACATATCCCTAAATCTTAGACCAATTATATCTATACCAAAAAAATCTTTTATTTTTGAATTTGCTAAAAATTTTGTATAAGAAGTTTTTGTTAATACCCCTGCCACATCTATTAATACAAGACTTTTTAATCTATCTTGATAACTTGATGCATATTTTAAAGATATTGCTCCACCCATAGAGTGACCAACAAGATGAAAAGGTTTATTTATATACATATTTACTATATTATTGATAGCTTTAGTATATTTGGATATAGAATATAGCTGATTAGATTTTGCTGATTTTCCAAAACCTGGTAAGTCAAATGTAACTATATAATAATCATCTCT
>JAYEOQ010000209.1:0-9106 GCA_034723215.1 Campylobacterota bacterium
CTTGTAGTTTTTCAATAGCTTCTTCCAGCAAATGTGTATCAAGATTAAAAGATTTAGCTTTCTCTTTAGCTAAATCAATACTCTCTTGATTTAATGGATCTATAATACAACAAGCAGTTTTTACTACATTTAGTATTTCTGCTTCATATTTATATTCATCAGGGCACTTATCTAAATCATCAATAAACTCAATTGTATTAATTAAGTCATTACTTAAATTCCAATGCCTAAATATTTCAGCTGTAACATAAGATGTTGTTGTTCCAAAAAATTCCTTCTCTACATCTGATATACTTCTACCAGAATTAATTGCAGTATTAAATTGCTCCGTTCTATTCTCATCATTTGCTAAATTTGAGAGGATAAACATCCCAACATCTTGTAAAAATACTGGTAAAAGAAGCTTATCTTTTAAATTCAAATCTATTTTAGAGATCCATTTATCAAGGAGCATTGATGATACACTAGATATTTGCATAAACTCTTGACTAGATACTCCATATGCTTTTAAATTTGTATCCAAAGTTTGTTTTATTGCATAACCAAAGGCTAAAGATAAAGTAAAATTTATCCCAAGAAGATTTAAAGCCTTACCTGCAGTATCAACACTATTTCTAAACCCATATAGTGCAGAGTTTGACATTTTTAATAAAATTGATACAAGTAATGGGTCTTTTTCTATTATTTTTAACAACTCTTCAGACTCTTGCTCATCTAAGTGTCTAAATTTTTCCAACTCTACGATTGTCTCTGGTAAAGGAGGCAATAAATCAATCACCTTTGATATAGTTTCCTGCATAGTTATATCCTATTATTAATATTATGCATAGATATTTAGAAGAGTATCTTCTGTTTCATTTTTTGTTTTTATTGCAACTACATTAGCACCAACAGCTTGATAAGATATAATTTGATCAGTTACCTCTTTAACTAAATCTGTATTACTATAAGGATTACTATTCTCAACTTTTTCATAAACAGCTTTAACAGAATCGATCCCCTGCTCCTCTATAGTAGTATCTATCCTCTCAAAATTTTTAGTATTACTATTAGCAATATTGTGTGCACTAGAATTTAAAAGCCCCTCGTGAGCATAAATTGATGATACATTGTTACCTACATTCATAATAAACCCCTTTAAAAGTTTTTCTATTAATATGATACATCATTTAGTATTATTGTAATCTTAATAGAT
The DNA here is from genome assembly GCA_034723215.1 of Campylobacterota bacterium. Lineage (GTDB taxonomy): Bacteria > Campylobacterota > Campylobacteria > Campylobacterales > Arcobacteraceae > JAIOSF01. The sequence goes on from JAYEOQ010000209.1 coordinate 1,196, forward strand.
ATTTGATAATTTTTAAAAATGAAATACTATTGTAATGAAATGTATAAGATTGGCGTATATAATTATAAAAAGATGGTACCAGTGACCGGACTTGAACCGGTACGCCCGAAGGCAGCGGATTTTGAATCCGCCAAGTCTACCATTCCATCACACTGGCTTTTTAGATTTGGATTGTATTAAAAGTTAACTTAAAGTACCACACTTATCGTATATCTCATCTAAATATTCTTTTGATATCTCATCTTGATCTAATTTTCTTTCTAGTAGTTGTATTTTTATATCTTCCAACTCTTCTAAATCAAAATATTCTAAATAGTTTGGATTTATCTCGACAGATACTCCATCTATACTTATTAAATGTTTTATCTCTTGGATTAAACTATCTTTATTTAGTTCATTCATTTTACAAACTTTTTAACTATTTGATCTAGGTATAATTCCATTTTAGGGTCACCAAAATCATCATGGGCTGACTTACAACACCCACAAGCAGTACCTGCATCAGTTATTTCACCAATATTATCAATAGTTTTTGCACTTTTTTCGTTTATTGCGTGAACTATCTCACCTAAAGTTACACCTTTACATGTACATACTTTATATGAGTATTGAAAATCTGCCATTATTTTTTCTCTTTTTTTAATAGTTCATACGCTTCATTTATCTCTTGAAGTTTTGCCGTTGCTTCATCAATAATAGATTGTTCTGCACCCTGCCCTGTAATAATATCTGGATGATTTTGTTTTACTAAAGCTCTATATTTCTTCTTTATTGTACTCATATCATCAGAAATATTTACCCCTAAAACTTCACATGCTTTTTCTAAAGATAACTCTTTTGAGTTTTGTTTTTGTGCATAAAACTGCTCAAATTGTGCAATTATATTTTCAAAGTCTACTCTTTTGATCTCCATATTATTTGCTATATCTTCAGTAATCATAAACTCAGCTTTTGAGAAATCATTATCAATAAATGCTAAGTTTAGAAGATACTCCATAACTTTCAATCTTTTTGCATAATCAAATTTTGTAAGTTTTAAATATTTTTTTGAAATATCAATCGTATTATCAAAAGTTTTCATCTCTTTTTTATAAATATTTTTTAACTCTTCTCTTACCTCTGTACTATTTTCAAAATGGTTAGATATATCTGTAAAAGTATGACTTAAAATTTCAGCTTCAAGCTCACTAACCTCCCCATCTGCTTTGGCTACTTTTGCCATCATTGCAACTAATAGCCCAGCTTCATGTTCTGCCAAATCTCCACTAAACTTTTGTTTACCATCAATTTTAATATGCTTAAAATCACTACTTTTATAGTTTCTATTTAACATATAAAATAAAAATCCTACTATTACTACAACTAATAATTGTGTCATTAAACTACCTTTATCTATATTTGGGTGTAATTTTATCAAATTTTAGGTAAAATCTCTATCTTAAATTAAAAAATAATTAGAGGTGATAAATGTTCGGTATGGGATTTATAGAAATTTTTTTGATATTAATTGTAGCTGTTATGGCACTAGGACCTGAAAAGTTACCAAGTGCAGCAGTTGATATGGTAAAATTTTTCAAAAAATTTAAAAGTGGACTTGATGATGCAAAATCTACATTAGATAAAGAGCTAAATATCTCTGAGATGAAAGATGAAGCAAATAAATTTAAAGCTAGTATAAATGAGGTAAAAGGGATTAGTGATTTAGGATTAGATGATTTAAGTCTACTTGATGATGATACACCTGTTAAGCCAAAAGAGAAAACTAGAGTGGAGAAACAGCAAGATCAAGCTGAAGCATTTAAAGCAGAAGAAAAAGTGGTTACAAAAAAAGAGTCTACTATAAAAAAAGAAACTATATCATTTGATACAGAGGTAAAAGCTTAATGTTTGAAGATATTAAACCACATATTGCCGACTTACGAAAAAGACTTTTTATATCAAGTGCCGCTTTATTTGTAGCATTCTTTGCATGTTTTGCTGTATATGAACCAATATTAAACTGGATGATGTTTCCTGTTCAAGAGGTTCTTGGTGAAGACTCTCAAATGGTTGCTATTGAAGTTCAAGAGACATTCTTTACAGCACTGAAAGTTGCATTTTTTAGTGCATTTTTAGTTACACTGCCAATTACTTTATGGCAAATGTGGTTATTTTTAGCTCCTGGTTTATATGAAAATGAGAAAAAGCTAGTTATCCCTTTTGTTATGGGTGCTACTACTATGTTCTTAATTGGAGCATCATTTGCATACTATGTTGTTGTACCTTTTGGATTTGACTTCTTAGTTAACTTTGGTAATCAAGTTGTAACTGTGATGCCAAGTATTGGTAAATATGTAAGTTTCTTTACTAAACTATTATTTGGTTTTGGTATAGCTTTTGAGTTACCTGTATTTACATTTTTCTTTGCTGTTATTGGTGTAGTAAATGACCAACATCTAAAAGACTTTTTTAAATATGCGATTGTACTTATATTTATGCTATCAGCACTTTTAACTCCTCCAGATGTAATAACTCAGTTCTTAATGGCTGGACCACTAATTATATTATATGGTGTATCTATTTGGATTGCAAAAATATTTAATCCTGCACCAAAAGAGGAAGAGGAGGAAGAGATAGAGGAATTAAACAATTAATCCTCTTAAAACTTCAAGCTATGATTATAATCTACCAAATGAACTCATAGCTACTTATCCAGTAACTCCTGCTGATAGTGCAAAACTTTTAGTTTATGATACACAAACAAAGAAAATTATCCATACAACATTTAAACATCTTTTAGATTTTATACCAAACAATACAGAGATATTTTTTAACGACACAAAAGTTATAAAAGCTAGAATCTTTGGACATAAACAAACTGGTGGAAAAATAGAGTTACTATTTAACAAACCACTACCAAATAACCAATACTTAGTATATATGCGAGGGAAAGTTTTAGTTGGAAATATAATAACTTTTCAAAATAATCTTACAGTAGAGATTATTGCACTTCAAGATGATGGTACTAGAATAGTAAAGTTTTATCAAAATAATAAAGAGTTAGACTTTTTATCATTAGTTGATATTTTAAATACTATAGGACACCTACCACTTCCGCCATACCTAAAAAGAGAAGATGAAGAGTCTGATAGTACAAACTACCAAACACTATTTGCAAAAAACTATGGAGCAGTAGCAGCTCCTACGGCATCACTTCATTTCACTCCAGAACTTTTAGATAATTTGAAAAATAGATACAATACAAACTATCTTACACTTCATGTTGGTGCAGGAACATTTAAACCTGTAGAATCAGAAGATATACTTGACCACCCTATGCATAGTGAGTACTATGAGATACCAAAAAATTCAAAAGATATTTTAGATAGTGATAAAAAGATATTAGCAGTAGGAACTACGGTAACTAGAACTATAGAGTTTTATAACGATACAAAACAAACTCAAGGGGAAGCAAATCTATTTTTAAACCCTCTAAACTGTCCTAAAAGGGTTGATTTTCTACTTACAAACTTTCACCTACCAAAATCAACACTTATTATGCTTGTAGCTTCTTTTATTGGTTTAGAAGAGACTATGAGTTTATATGAGGAAGCTATAAAAGAAAAATATAGATTTTTCTCTTATGGTGATGGGATGCTAATCATTTAACACCCTACAAATTAACAAAATCTTTCTTGTAGTTTACAACTTTTTGAAGATACCTTCTTGTCTCTTTATATGGTAGTTTATTTATAAGTGTTTTATATACTTCTGAAGAAGATTTTTGATTTATTATTTTTCTAGCTGTTGTTCTATTTGCACTAAAGGTTTTTAGAACATTTCCACTTCCTGTATTGTAAGCACTTATTACACAATACTCTTTTGATATATTGTTGTTGATACCAGTTAAGTATTTTGTATTTAAGATTTGAAGATACCCACTACCTAGTTCTATATTATTTTTTGCATTAAATAGATATGATTTTGTTGGTTTCCAACTTTTACCTTTAACATGTTTATAAGCATCTATACCAGCACTTGAAGGTACTATTTGCATCAATCCAATTGCTCCTGCTCCACTTACTGCAAATTGATTGAAGTTACTCTCTGTTTGAATTATTGCATATATTAAGTTTTCACTTATATTGTATTTTTTTGCATATTGTTTTACAAATGGTTTAAACTTTGTTACTCTTATGTCACTATGATCTTTTACCATGGGGATAGTTACATAAGAAACTTTTATATTTTTATTATTTTTTTTGATAGTTTTTTGTTTAATTTGATTTTTAACTAAGATATCAGCAAAACGATTTGCTCTCCACTTATATCTAATATCTTTATTTTGGTCATCTTTTACTTCACCTAAAAGATAAGGTGTAGCACCCAACTTAACAGATTTTGTACCAAATAGATCAATATTTCTAGGGTCATCTGGAAGTAGTAGTGTAGTAACTATAGCATTTTGTAAACTATTTTTATAGTTTTTATCATCAAGAGTTTCAACTGTTACAACACCTTTATCAAAATCTATTAAAGCTCTACTTTTATAATTTTGAAGATATTTTACATACTCTTTTTTCTTTGGTATTTCAACATTTTCGCTCCCCCACTCTTTTGCGATATTATTTATAAAATCCTCTAAAAATGTATTTAAAGATGCTATATCTTTTTTAAGTGCTCTTGGGTTTGATGCGTATGCTATCGATTTATTTTTAGCAAATGTTTTAAATGCTACGGATGGATCCTTACTAATTACAGCACTGGTGATAGATTGTATATCACCAGCACTACAACCAGCAAAAATAAATATTATTGCTATTGTAAATATATTTCTTTTCATAAGTTGAATTCTATCAAAATAAAACTTATGAAAATCACTATACTATTTACTTATAGTTTTTTTAAACTCTTCCCATGTAGTTTCTATTTTATCTACTAGTTTTTTTGTAATACCTTTAATATTTAAAAGTATTGATGGAGATTGTTCTAAAACACCAACAACCTCTTCTACTTCACCAATCTCATCTATAATTTTATCAAATTTCTTTTTACCTAAACCATTAATTGAGGTTAAAACTTTTTTTAACTCTTTTTTACTAACTTTTGGAACAGTTGTTACTATCTCCATATCTTCACCTGCAGGATGGGGAATAGAGATGCTATTATCATCTTTTACTTTCATAGATTTTATAGACTTTAATGGAAATCTATCTTGATAGTTATAAATCTCACTTGGCCACTCTTCACTCCATCTTCTATTAACACCATGAACTTTATACTCTGCATCAAGTTCATGTAGGTATTTTTCACTATCTCCATACATCTTTTTCTTTTTACCAAAGTATGCACCATCATAAGATGCGTTGTATGAACCAAATGTTATATGCCTCATAGTTCTAAGTAATGAAGCATCAATCTTACCTAACTCTTCCCAGTTAAACATTGGCATATGAGGTTTTCTAAATCTACCTTCACTTAAATTCCACATAATATATTGACCAATCCAATCTCTTATATATGGAAATGCTGCAAACGCAGTTGCACACTCTAGTATTCTAACTTTTCCATCTTTTCCATACGCTACATCACAAGCCCAATACTCAGCTTTTGCAGCTTTAGAAACTTTTACAGCTAAATCTAAAACATTTTTAGGAACATCCATATAATCCATACTTCCACCTTGAGAAGTGTTTGTAAGCCACTCACCTTCAGGAGCTCTTCTCCAGAATGCACAAACTGGTTTGTGACCAATTAACATAACTCTAATATCAGCTTCCATTGGAACAAAATCTTGGAAATACATTGGATGATATTTTTTCTTAGCATAAAGATCTTTTGCCTCTTTATAGTTATCAACTTTATGTACAAAATATCCACCATAATTTGATGGACCATAAGATTTTTTAACTATCTTTGGATATTCACATTTTTGTAAAAACTTATCACCATTTGGTCTATTGTAATAGATATATGTTTTTGGAATTGGCAAGTCATATTTCCAAGCAAATCTCGTAACATTTTCTTTAGATTTATTTGAAAATTGTGTATCTAAAGATGGGATAAATCTAACATTTGGCAACGCTCTTTCAATCTCTCTAAAAGTTTCATATGCAGTTGCTGGAATATTTCCTATAAGAACATCAATCTTTTTTCTTTTAACCTCTTTAATAAATCTATCTTTATCTTTTCCCCAATGGTAAGTTACAGTCTCGATTTTGTTTGGCCAACCTTTAAAGTTAGAGTGATCAAAAAACCTTAGTACATGATCCATATATAAAAATCCAAGTTTTGGTAGTTGTTTATTAGTTAATCCCATCTTATTTATCCTTTTTATTTGTTTTTACTGTTTTAGTTGTTTTTCTATCTATTAAATCTACAATTAAATCTATTTTTTTATCATTAAAATTTAAACCTTGTTTCTCTTGTTGTGGTGTTGCAAATGCTGGTATTCCATTTACCTCTAATACTACATACTCCTCTTTTTCTAAATCATATATAATATCAACTCCACCTATATCAACTCCACAAGCTTTACATGCATTTATGGCAACATCAACAATCTCTTGATTTGCTTCTCTCATAAAAACTGATCCACCAGCAGTTATATTTGTTCGCCAATCAGTCCCACTTGCTTTTCTACCATAGCAACTTACAAATTTACCATCAACTATATCAACTCTAAAGTCTGTGTTATCATACTTGATAAATTTTTCAACATAAAAATATCTTAAATCCATCTGATTTAAAAATGGCATAAGCATATCAAGATTTGCTTCAGACTCAATCTTTGTAAGCCCTACTCCACCCCAACCATCAGTTGGTTTATAAACCATTTTATCCCATTTTTTGATAATCTTTTTTAAATGATGACCATCGTCTCTATGACAAAGCTTATAATCAGCAGTAGCAATACCATGGTTTCTCAGGACAAATGATGTATGAAATTTATCTTCTGTTAAAGCAAATGAGTCATAAGAGTTAATCATGGGTATAACTCTGTTTAATGCTTGATATAGATACATCTGATATTTTGATTGTTCCCCTGCATTATAAGAAAAAAATAGATCTAACTCATTTGCTTTAGTAGTTTTTTCAAGTCCATCAATTTGACAAATAATATTTCCATTTTTAGCAATTGCATTTCTAAGATTTAACTCAGCTATAGTATCAATACCTCTATCTTGCAGTTTTTTTATCATTTTCTTTTGGATAATATCTCCACCACCATTTTGATAAAGCCACATACCTATTGTTCTATTATTCTTACTCATTTATACACCTCTTCTTTAAAATTGATTATTTTTTTGATGATGCTCTAAAATTTTAGTCATCATAACTATTCTTTGTTCAAAACTACTCTTTAATGCCCTTTCATTTATAGTATGGTCACCATCCCCAAATGGACCAAATCCATCAAGTGTGACAACTCCACATGAAGCTACATGATTTGCATCACTTACACCACCTCGTTGTTCAGTTGGTATTATTTCACCTGTTATTTTTTCTAGTTTAGCAACAAAATCTAATTGTTTTTGATTTGGCTCCATAACATCTCTTTGGATTAATCCATCAAGTATAGAGGTTGTCCCCTCAACATATGAAGTATTTGTAATAGTATTAAGAGCACTAAGTAACCTATCCCTTTCACTATTTTTTGTATATCTTATCTCTAGTAGTAGTTCACATTTTGGACTTATTGTATTTGCACCAATTCCACCAGTGATCTTACCAACATTTACTGTTGTTCCTATCTCAAGATTTGTTAGCTTTGTAAGTTCTTGTAGTTTATATGAAGCTTCAAGATTTGCATTTGTACCTTTTAAATAGCTAGTCCCTGCATGTGCTGCTACACCTTCTATTGTAATAGTATATGTACCTACACCTTTTCGCGCCGTTACTACTTCAAGATTTTCTCCTGCTGCTTCAAAT